>CAYYDA010000264.1:0-2315 GCA_964470495.1 uncultured Steroidobacteraceae bacterium
CCAGTGACCTCACGGATGTGAACCGTGCGCTCTAACCGACTGAGCCAATCGCCCATCGAGGAGGCCGCAGTATAGCCGCCGCCGGATTGGCCGATCAATTGGGGGCCATCAATTCGCGGGCAGGTCTAGCAGCCGCCTCGCAAGCTCCGCGTCGTCCAGCCCATCGACCCGCAGCCGCTTCCTGCGCCCACGCGCTCCGGCGATCAGCGCCAGCCGCGATGGAGGCAGCCGGAGGGCATGCGCGACCAGGCGCAGGACGGACCGATTGGCCTCTCCGTCCGCCGGGGGCCGGACCACCCGCACCCGCAGGACGCCCTCGGCGTAGGGGCCGACCCGATCCGCCGAGGCTCGCGGTACGACGACGAGCTCGACGTCGGCCATCGATCAGCCGAAGGTCCTGAGGCCCGAGACCAGGCGCAGGATCACTCCCAGCAGGAGCATCGCCACCAGCGGCGACCAGTCCATGCCACCGGCGGGCGGCAGGATGCGACGGATCGGCGCCAGGATCGGCTCCGTGGCCTGGTAGATGAAGGCCGTGAGGCCCCCGCCGCCCATCGGGTTCGTCCAGCTCAGCACCACGCGCGCGATGAGCAGCAGCCACAGCACGAACGCCAGCAGCTGGACGAAGTTGATCAATACCGCGGTCATCGCGCGGAGGATAGCAGCGTCGGAGCGCGCGGCCCGAAGAGCGCGGTCCCGAGCCGAACGAGCGTCGCTCCCTCGGCCGCGGCCGCATCGGCGTCGGCGGTCATTCCCATCGACAGCTCGGGAAGGCCGATGCCTGACGCCTGCTCGAGCTCGTCACGCAGCTCCCTCAGCCGGCGGAAGACCGATCGGGCAGCGTGCTCGGTTGCTCCCATCGGCGCGATCGTCATCAGGCCGGCCAGCCGAGCCGCCGTCGGCAACTGGCTCGAGACGGCGGCCAACGCCTGCGGCGACATGCCGGCCCTGCCCTGCTCCCCCCCGAGGTTGACCTGCAACAGGACGCGCGTCTCCGTCCCTTCCTCGGCGGCGAGCTCGTCCAGGCGACGCAGCAGCTCGAGCGAGTCGACCGAATGGATGACCGGGAAGGCGCGGACGGCGCGGCGCGCCTTGTTCGACTGGAGCCTGCCGACGAAGTGCCACTCGGCCTCGGGAATCGCCGCGACCTTCGGCTCCGCCTCCTGCACGCGGCTCTCCCCGAGCAACGCGATACCGGCGTCGTGTGCCACGCGCGCCACCTCGACCGGCCACGTCTTCGTGACTGCGACGATCCGCAGCCGCGCGGGATCGTGATCGCTGGCTTCGGCCGTTCGGCGCAGGCCGGCAAGGAGCCGGTCGTGACGCTCACGAATCCGGTCGCTGGTCGGCAGCTCGCTGCCCACGATCTCCATCGGGCCATCCTGCCACGAGCGCCCGCTGTGGGTGTTTCCTATCGGCTTTCACCACAGACACAGTGCGGGAATTCGGACCGCAAACCTCTCGAAGTTGCACGCGGAGAAATTTCGCGAGGTTGGCGCCGCCTGCCCACGCTCACGTTATGGGGCCGCCTGGATCGGAACTCTGCTGAGCGGTCGCCCGGTGAGAATTCGCGAGGATCGCGGCCGCCGCGCCGCGGGACGATGAACCCGGCACGGTGGCCGGGCTCATGGGTCGGTCGGCGGGCGAGGGCCCGCATCGGCTCAGTCGTTCTTGCGGCGCAGGAAGCTCGGGATGTCGAGATCGGTGTCGCCGTACGAGGGCCGCTCGAGGCTGCTCGGCCGGACCGGCACGGGCTGGCGCTCGGACGGCCGAATCTCGGTCGCCTCGCGCTCGGAGGGCCTGGCGAACGGCGACTCTGACCCCATCTGGTCCTCGAGGCTGGCTCGCTCCGTCCGATCGCGCTCGATCTCGGCCAGGATCTCGCGGCTGCGCTCGTCGAGGCTCGTCTCGACGCCGCCCGCGGACTCGGCGCCGTATCGGTTCGCCTGCTTGGTCTTTCGGTTCGAGTCGAAGCCGGTGGCGATGACGGTGACCTTGACCTCGTCGCGCATCCGGTCGTCGATCACGGTGCCGAAGATGATGTTGGCCTCCGGATCGGCGGCCTCCTTGATGACCTCGGCCGCTTCATTGACCTCGAACAGGCCCAGGTCGCTGCCGCCGGTGACGTTGAACAGGATCCCGCGGGCCCCGGTGATGTTGACCTCCAGCAGCGGGCTCATGACCGCCGCCTTGGCAGCGTCGACGGCGCGGTTCTCGCCGGTGCCGGTGCCGATGCCCATCATCGACGAGCCGGCCTCACGCATGATCGTCTTCACGTCGGCGAAGTCGAGGTTGATCAGCCCTGGGACCGTGAT
>CAYYDA010000265.1:0-2306 GCA_964470495.1 uncultured Steroidobacteraceae bacterium
GATGACGTCGCCGTCCAGGACTCCCTGTACACCGCCGGCCGCCGCGGCGTGGGCGGGACCGTCCTGGCCGAGAAGATCGTCGGCGCGGCGGCCGAGGAGGGGCAGGATCTCGCCGCCGTGACAGCGCTCTGCCAACGTGTCCAGGACAACGTCCGCTCGATGGGCATGGCCCTGACGAGCTCCACGGTCCCGGCCGCCGGGAAGCCGACCTTCGAGATCGGCGACGACGAGATGGAGGTCGGGGTCGGGATCCACGGCGAGCCAGGGCGCGAGCGCCGCAAGCTGGCGAGCGCGGACGAGATCACCGAGGCACTGCTGACGCCGATCCTGGACGATCTGCCGTTCAGCTCGGGCGACCGCGTCCTGGCCTTCGTCAACGGCATGGGCGGCACGCCGCTCATCGAGCTCTACATCGTCTACAACAAGGTGGCGGCGATGTGCCGGGATCGCGGCCTGACGATCGAGCGAAACCTCGTCGGCAGCTACATCACCAGCCTCGAGATGGCCGGATGCAGCATCACGCTCCTCAAGCTCGACGACGAGATGGTCCGCCTCTGGGACGCGCCGGTCCACACCGCGGCCCTGCGCTGGGGCGCCTGAGCGGGATGCGCCGATGACCGAGTTCGACGGAGTGGCGCTGCGGCGGTTCGTGGCGCTCTTCGCCGATCGCGTCCACGAGCGACGCGAGGAGCTGACGCAGCTCGACTCGGCGATCGGCGACGCCGATCACGGCATCAACATGGACCGGGGATTCACCGCGGTCCGCGGCAAGCTTCCGGAGCTCGACGGCGCCGACCTGGGCGCCACCGCCAAGGCGATCGGGATGACGCTCATCTCGACGGTCGGCGGCGCCTCAGGGCCGCTCTACGGCACGCTCTTCCTGCGCTTCGCCACCGCGTTCGGCGATGCGCAGGCAACCGACGCGGCCGGGCTCGGCGCGGCGCTCCGCGCAGGCCTGGACGGCGTCGTGCAGCGCGGCAAGGCAGTGCTCGACGACAAGACGATGGTCGACGCGCTGGCCCCTGCGGTGGACGCCTACGACGTCGCTGTGCCCGGTGGCATCGGTCCTGCGCTGGAGGCGGCGGCTGCCGCAGCCGCCGCGGGACGCGACAGGGTCACGCCGCTCGTGGCCCGGAAGGGACGAGCCAGCTACCTCGGCGAGCGTTCGGCGAACCACCAGGATCCCGGCGCGACCTCGACAACGATCCTCCTCGAAGCCCTCCGCGACGCGGTCGCCGAAGGCTGACGGACAGGCAGACGAACCGAAAGGAAGGCATCGATCGACATGGCCAAGTACGTCCTCGCGCTCGACCAGGGCACGACCTCGAGCCGAGCGATTCTGTTCAACGCTGATGGGACCATCCACAAGACGGCGAACCAGGAGTTCCCGCAGATCTACCCCTCGCCCGGCCACGTGGAGCACGATCCCGAGGCGATCTGGGACTCGCAGATGGCGGTCGCCAAGCAGGTCATCTCGGATGCCGGTGCATCGACCGATGACATCGCCGCCATCGGTATCACGAACCAGCGCGAGACGACGGTCGTCTGGGAGAAGTCGACCGGCAAGCCGGTCCAGAACGCGATCGTGTGGCAGAGCCGCATCACCGCGGGCTACTGCGACGAGCTGAAGGCGGCCGGGCACGAGGCGAAGTTCCGCGACAAGACCGGGCTCCCGATCGACGCATACTTCAGCGGAACGAAGATCCGCCACATCCTCCAGAACAACCCCGGCGCGCAGGAGAAGGCCGAGGCCGGCGAGCTCCTGTTCGGGACGGTCGACAGCTTCCTCATCTGGCGCCTGACCGAGGGCCGCGTGCATGTGGCCGACTACTCGAACGCCAGCCGCACGCTGCTGTTTAACATCCACGACCTCGACTGGGACGACGAGCTGCTCGGGATCATGAACGTGCCGCGCGCGATGATGCCGGAGGCGCGGCCTTCCAGCGAGGTCTACGGCGAGACGACGCTGCTCGGCGGCTCCCTCAAGATCGCCGGTTGTGCCGGCGACCAGCAGGCGGCCACCTTCGGCCAGGCCTGCTTCGAGCCGGGCATGGCCAAGCAGACGTACGGCACCGGCGCCTTCATGCTCATCAACACCGGCGAGACCGCGGTGCCGAGCAAGAACGGCCTGCTCACCACCATCGCGTGGGGCTACGACGGCAAGGTGATCTATGCGCTCGAGGGTTCGGTCTTCATCGCCGGCGCGGCGGTGCAGTGGATCCGAGACGGCCTGAAGGTCATCACGAACTCGGCCGACGTCGAGAAGCTCGCCGGCAAGGTCGCCGACACCGAGGGCGTGTACATGG
>CAYYDA010000266.1:0-2299 GCA_964470495.1 uncultured Steroidobacteraceae bacterium
TCCACGCGCCAGGAGCTGAGCGCCACGACGTGCCGCCCCATCCGCAACGCCAGCCCGATCTCCGACAGCGTCCCATGCCGGCCGCCGACGGCGATCACCGCATCTGATGAGGTGACGACGACCAGGTTGCGGACCACACCCAGGCCGGTGGCGATGGGGATGGACACGTATTCGTTGGCCTCGGACGCATCGGCGCCCGGCAGAATGCCGATCGTCGGTCCGCCTCCACCCCGCGCGCCGCGCGAGGCCGCGAGCATGACGCCGCCCAGACCTCCGGTGACGACCGTGGCGCCGCCGCGGGCAAGCTCCATGCCGATCTCCTCCGCCCACTCGAGGAGACGGTGGGCGTCGGGGCCGCTCGGGTCCCCGTCACCGATGACCGCGACGTAGGGCGGCCGCACGGCGGCCGGAGGCTCAGACACCGGCGGGCACTCCCAGCTTGATGGCCGCCAGCGTCTCACACCGGGCCGGTCCCCTGCCGATGTGGCTGCGCATCATCATCGGTCCTGGAGCCGCGCGTCGACGATGGGAAGAAGCTCGTCGAGCGAGCGGATGAGCGGGACGCCGTCGGGAAGGTCGGCGGCGGAGTAGCGCTCGGCCCGATCGATGAGCACGCCGTCGATCCCGACCCCACGCGCACCCTCGACATCGGCGCCGAGGTGGTCGCCGACGTGGATCGCGGAGCCCGCCGGCACCGCGGCGCGCTCGAGCGCCCACTCGAAGATGCGCGGGTGGGGCTTCTCAAAGCCGATGCGCGCGCTGGCCGCGATGAAGTCGAAATGGCTCACGAGGTCGAGAGCGTGGAGCAGCTCCGGCAGGTTCCAGACCCAGTTGCTGACGGCACCGACGATCAATCCCCGATCCTTTAGCGCGGTGAGCGTCGGGTATGCATCCGGGAAGATGTGCCAGTGGCTGGTGACCATGAACAGCTCGTGCAGTCGCCGAAAGAAAGCGTCCGGCATCGGCTCCAGGCCGAGCGCCTCGATCGCCGCGGCGTCGATCTCGACCGTGCGGCGGTAGCTCGTCGCCTCGGTCGGCTCGAAGCCGGTCTCCGTGCCCCATCCGCCGTGGCGATATGCCTGGCGCAGCGCGTCGTACAGGTCCTCGATCGTCACCGCGACGCCGAACTCCTCGAATGCCATGGCGTAGACATGCTCCCACGAGGGGTTCGGGCGCATGACCGTGTCGCCGATGTCGAGGAAGACGGCGCGCAGCGGCAGCTTGGCGTCGTTCATTGGCCCCGCAAGCGTAGCCGAGGCACGGCTCAAGGGGGCGTTGCTATGCCGCGGAGACGCCCATGGTGTGCAGGATTCCGTAGATCTCGGTCCGATACCGGATCCCGGACGAGTGGCGCGACAGCCAGAGCAGGTAGTCGGGGTCCTGGCGGGCCAGGTCGCGCAGGCTCCACCCGGCGTAGCGCCCGAAGGCGAGGACGCTCCCCGGCGATGGCGTCGCCGGCGCAGCATTCGGCCGGGATGGCACAGCCGAGATGCCGGAGATCGTCGCTCGTCGGCTGCGGTCATGGGCGCCGCGCGATCGCTCGTCGCGCACCAGCGCGTAGGCCCGGTTCAGGTCGGCCATCTTCGCCGCGGCGCGGCGCGACGGATCGCGGTCGGGGTGGTACTTGAACGCGAGCGCCTTGAAGGCGCCGTGGACGACCTCCTGCTCGGCCGTGGAGACGACTTGAAGGACCGCGTACGGATCGAAGAACGGCCCGGACGTCATCGGTCTGGCGCCCTCAGTCGTTGTACAGCCGTTCCTCGATCAGCTTCTCGGCCGTGATGCGGCCGGTCGGGTCGAAGCAGCTGTATTCGAAGAGCTTCTCGTATTCGAGGTCGACGTTGTCCTGGCCGCCGCGGTTCTTCTCGATCGTGGCCACGACCCAGTCGCGATAGCGCTGCGCCTGGTACGGGTTGAACTCGATATTCACCTTGGCGACGATGTTGTACTTGTCGTTCAGGATCAGGATGATGTCCGACTCGTAGTTGATGGCCGATGAGCCGCGGAGGTGGTGGTTGCGCAGGCGCTTGGCCTTCAGCCCCTCACGGTCGGCAGCCACGATCGCGACCACCGGGACGCCCTCGGCGAGCGCGATGTCCTTGAGGCCGGAGACGATGCGCGTCACCTTCTCAGCCTCGTCGCCGGGCTCGGGGATGACGGGGACCTTCTGGAGGTAGTCGACGAAGAGCACGAGCCGCCGCTGATCCTCGGAGCCGCGATGCTCCTTCACCAGTGCCCGCATGTTCTCGATGGTCGAGTGGGTCGCGGTGCCGCGCATGAGGAACAGGTTCGAGCCGTA
>CAYYDA010000267.1:0-2294 GCA_964470495.1 uncultured Steroidobacteraceae bacterium
GGCGCATCGGATCGAGGTGGCGGCCTTTGGGCCGTGGGAAGCGAACGCCTATCTCCTCTGGGACGGCCGCTCACCTGACGCCTTCGTCCTCGATCCCGGGATGGGCGCCGCGCAGCCGCTCATGGAGCGGGTCGCGGCCAACGGGCTGCGGTTGCACGTCGTGGCGAACTCACACGGCCACATCGACCACATCTTCGACAACGCACCGCTCGTTCGCGCCTCCCAGGCGCCGCTGGCCATCCATCCCGATGATGCCTATCGGCTCGAGGTGACGAACAACTACGGCTTCGAGATCGAGCGAAGCGTCGCGACACAGGATCTGCGGGAGGGCGAGCAGCTGCGCATCGGCGACCTCGTCTTCGACATCCTCCACACGCCCGGGCACACCGAGGGTTCCGTCTGCCTGTACGAGGAGGGCCGCGGCCTGCTGCTGTCGGGCGATGTCCTGTTCGCCGGCACCTATGGGCGGACCGATTTCCCCGGCGGCAGCGACGAGCAGATGGCGGCGTCGCTTGCCCGCCTCGCCCGGGAGATCCCCCCTGCGGTGCGCGTGCTCCCGGGTCACGGTCCCGAGACGACCGTCGAGCGCGAGCTGCCGTGGCTCCGCCGTGTCGCAGCGTCAGGCCGCCTCATCGTTCCCGGGTGACCGGCTCGTGGTGTCGCGGCCGAGATCGGCGTATCGGCCTACGATGATCGAGCATCAAAGGAGGAACCGATGGCGAACCTGCGCATCACATGGCTGGGGCACGGCGGCATCCTGTACCGATCGCCGAACGACGCCTGGGTGTGGGTCGACCGATGGACCGGCGCGCCAACCTATCCCGACGCATACCGCGAGGCGGAGCGGGTGAGCGTGGTGGCGCCCACGCATGGCCACTTCGACCACGTCGGCGACGACCTGGCCGATGTCATCGAGCTGGCCGGCATCGAGGGGGCGGCTGTCGTCTGCAGCCATGAGATGAGTCTCTTTCTCGGCTCCAAGGGCGTCGATGCGGTCGGCATGAACTACGGCGGCACCTTCGAGGCGGCCGGCATCGGCTTTACGATGGTCCACGCCGACCACTCGGGTGGGGCGACGTTGACGACGCCCGACGGGCAGGTCACCCGTGAGCTCGGCTCCTGGGGCTGGATCCTGGAGTTCGAGGACGGCACGACCGTCTACCACTCCGGCGACACCGACGTGTTTGGCGACATGCGGCTCATCGCGCAGCGCTTCAACCCGGAGCTCGCGGTCCTGCCGATCGGCGGGCACTACACGATGGGGCCGAAGGACGCCGCCCTCGCGCTCGACATGCTCGACGTGGCGTCCGTGATCCCCGTCCACTTCGGCACGTTCCCGGCCCTGGCCGGTACACCCGAGGAGCTGCGAGGGCACACGTCCGCCGAGGTCGTCGCGCTCGAGCCCGGCGAGACCTACGAGCACGAGCCCTAGCGGATCGCGCCGAGCAGGTTCTCGCTGATCCCATAGGCGACGACGGCCGCGACGAGCACCGCGCAGGTGAAGATCACGGCGACGAGCAAGCGCGGCAGGGGCAGGATGCGCACCGTCAGCGTGGAGGTGCCGTCCGATGCTTCGCGCCGGACGCCCAGCCGCACAACGGGGGCGATCGCGATCAGGAGGGCTGCGAACGACAGTGCTGGGAGCCATTCGAGGCCGGGAGTCAGCCCGACGTCGAGCGGCAGACGGACGCCGCTCAGCCATTCAACAGGCCCGCCGAAGAGGTTGAGGCCGATGAACAGGGCCGTTGGCGCGGCCGCCAGGAGAGCTGCCACGCCGGCGAGGCCGGCTGCCCAGGGGTTCACGCGCCGCTTCATCGTTTGCCCTCCACGTTGCTCATACGCTCGTTGACGAAGCCCACCGAGTCCGAGATCCACGAGGTCGCTGATCCCGCCGTCGGACTCCTCGGCGAGGAGCAGCACCTCATCGCCGTAGCGGTCGCGCCACGAGCGCGGGTAGAGCCGCAGGCAGACGCGTGCCAGGACGGATCGGGCGCTCATCGTTCGGCCAGCCGTCGGCGCCCCACCTGCACGGCGATCGACAGCCGTCCCAGCCGGCGTCGCAGCTCTGCGCGCCCCTCTCGGGTGAGCCGATAGGGCCGTCGCCGCCCTTCGAGAGGCAACGGCTCGACGAGGCCCTCCTCCTCGAGCCGGCTGAGCGCTCCGTACAGGGTTCCGGGGCCGAGCCGCCGAGCGCTGAACGCCTCGACATCGAGCAACATCGCGTGGCCGTGCTTTGCTCCGGCCGCAAGGCTGACGAGAAGCAGCGTCCCCGGATCGGAATCGAGATCGGTCAT
>CAYYDA010000268.1:0-2258 GCA_964470495.1 uncultured Steroidobacteraceae bacterium
ACCGCGTCGGCTGCGGCGTGGGCCACCGCCAGGCTGACGCCGAGCAAGGCATTCGCTCCCAGCTTCGACTTGTTCTCGGTCCCGTCCAGCGCGATCAGCATCCGATCGACGCTGACCTGGTCGACGGCGTCGATCCCGAGGAGCTCAGGTCGCATCGTCTCGTTGATGTGGCGAACGGCGGTCAGCACCCCCTTGCCGCGATACCGGGCGGCGTCGCCATCGCGCAGCTCGACTGCTTCATGGGCACCGGTCGACGCTCCGGACGGCACCATTGCCGTCCCGACCGCGCCGTCCTCGAGGAAGACGTCGACCTCCACGGTGGGATTGCCACGCGAATCGAGGATCTCGCGGCCGATGACATCCTCGATGAGCGTGGTCATGCGTCCTCCTTGGGGAACGTGATCTCGGCGCCGGCCGGTAGGAGCGCCTCCACGCCGGGGAGCGTATTCCCTTCGAGGAACTCCAGTGAGGCGCCGCCGCCCGTGCTGACGTGGGTCATCTTGCCAGCCAGGCCGAGCTGCTCCACCGCCGCCACCGAGTCGCCGCCGCCGACGATCGTGATGACCCCCGCCGACGACCGCTTTGCGAGGGTCTTGGCGATGGCGTTGGTTCCGTCGGCGAATTGCGGCACCTCGAAGACGCCCATCGGTCCATTCCAGAAGATGGTCCTGGCCTTCGAGAGGTGCTCGGCGTACGCCTTCCGCGTTGCGGGGCCGATATCGACGATCATCTGGTCCTTGGGCACCGCGTCCACGGAAACGACCTGGGTGCGAGCCCGATGGTGGATCTGCGGTGCGACCACCGCGTCGGTCGGCAGGATCAGGCGCACGCGCTTTCGGCGCGCCTCGGACATGATCCGCTCCGCATTGCCGACCTGGTCCTCCTCGACCAGGCTCTTGCCGAGCTCCAGTCCCTTGGCTGCCAGGAAGGTGTTCGCCATCCCGCCACCCAGCAGCACCGCCTGGCAGCGCGACAGAAGGGCCTCGATGACCTCCAGCTTGCCCGACACCTTGGCGCCGCCGATGACGGCGTGGAAGGGCCGCGGCGGGCGGCGAAGGAGCTTCGAAAGGGCGTCGACCTCGCGCTCGATCAGCAGGCCTGCGACCGCCGGCAGGTAATGCGTGATGCCCTCGGTGCTGGCGTGCGCCCGATGCGCCGCGCCGAACGCGTCGTTCACGTACAGGTCGGCCAGGCCGCCCAATGACTTGGCGAACTCGGGATCGTTGGCCTCCTCGGCGGCGTGGAAGCGCAGGTTCTCGAGCAGGATCAGGTCCCCGGGACGCAGCTTGTCGACCGCCACCTGCACGCCCGGGCCGAGGGCATCACCGGTCATCCGGACCGACCGCCCCAGGAGCTGGCTGAGCCGATCGGCGATCGGCTTGAGTCGCAACGCGTCGTTGACCTTGCCCTTCGGCCGGCCCAGGTGGCTGGCCAGGATGACGGTTGCGCCCCGTTCGAGCAGGTGCACGATGGTCGGCAGGCTGGCGCGGATGCGCGTGTCGTCCGTGATGCGGCCGTCCTCGATCGGCACGTTGAGGTCGGCGCGAACGAAGACGCGTCGGCCTTCGACCGGGACGTCGCGGACCGACTTCTTGTCCACGGGCTAGAGCCGCTCGCCCATGAATGCGGCCAGGTCCGCAACGCGGCAGGAGTAACCCCACTCGTTGTCGTACCAGGCGATCACCTTGAGCAGGTTGTCGCCGGTCACCATGGTCGAGGCGGCGTCGACGATCGACGAGCGCTCGTCCCCCTTGAAGTCCATCGATACCAGCTCCTCCTCTGTGTAGCCGAGGAGGCCCTTCATCGGTCCATCCGCGGCCGCCTTGAGCGCGGCGTTGGCCGCTTCTGCCGTGACCGGGCGCGAGGTGACGGCCACGAAGTCGATGACGCTGACGGTCGGCGTCGGCACGCGCAGCGCAAAGCCGTCGAACTTGCCCTTCAGCTCGGGAATCACGAGGGCCACGGCCTTCGCCGCGCCGGTGGTGGTGGGGATGATGTTCTGGCCGGCGCTGCGCGCCCGACGCAGGTCCTTATGGAACACGTCGAGGACGTTCTGGTCGTTCGTATAGCTGTGCACAGTGGTCATGAGCCCGCGCTCGATGCCGAACGAGTCGAAGACGACCTTCGCCGGAAGCGCCAGACCGTTGGTCGTGCAGCTGGCGTTGCTGACGATGTGGTGCTGATCGGAGTCATACCGATCCTGGTTGACGCCCAAAACGATGGTGATGTCCTCGCCCTTGGCCGGCGCGCTGATGATC
>CAYYDA010000269.1:0-2246 GCA_964470495.1 uncultured Steroidobacteraceae bacterium
GGTGCAGTCGTGCGATGGTGCAGTCGTGCAGTCGTGCTGCGCATCGGGCCTCTGATACGCGAATCGGGCGGTCCGGCCAGCCGGCGCATCGGTCATGATGCAGGCATGGCAGGCCAGCGACCGACCATCAGCACCCACGTGCTCGACCTCGCCACCGGGGACCCCGCGCAGGGCGTCGGGGTCGCACTCTTCCGTTTGGCCGATGACGGCAGCCCGGAGCTGGTCGGCGAGCTCCAGACCGATGCCGACGGTCGCATCCGCGACCTCCTGGCGGACGGCAACCTGATCGAGGGCGACTACCAGCTCGCATTCGACGTCGGCGGCTACTTCGACGACCCCGAAGCCTTCTTCCAGAGCGCCGCAGTGGCCCTGCGCATCACAGACGCCGGCCGCTCGTACCACGTGCCGTTGCTCCTCAGCCCGTTCGGCATGAGCACGTATCGGGGCAGCTGAGATGAAGACGATCGAGGAGATCGACGCGGCTGACGTCGACGCCTTCGTCGCAACTCTCTCCCCGCTGTTCGAGGGCGCGCCCCGCTTCCTGAGGCGCCTCGCCGAGAACCGACCGTTCGAATCCGAGGACGAGCTCTTCGCGGCAGCGCGCGCGACCGCGCGTGGGATGCCCGAAGACGAGCAGATCGAGCTGCTCGACGCCCACCCACGCATCGGCGCCGATCCGGCGGAGGTTTCCGACCTCTCTTGGCGCGAGCAGGGATACGAGGATCCGCCGGTTGACGACCAGGCATGGGTCGGCGAGGAGCTCCTGGCCCTCAACGAGGCATATGAGTCCCACTTCGGCTTCCGGTTCGTCGTCTTCGTAGCTGGCCGCCCTCGCGCCGAGATCATTCCCATCATCGAGCGGGCACTGCGCGCAGACCGCAGCGAGGAGCTTCGCCGAGGGCTGGATGATGTTGTCCTCATTGCCGCCGAGCGGATGGAGCGGCTCCGCGGTCCGCGGCCGCTGCGCGAGGAGCTTCGCGAGGTGATCGCGCTCGAGGTGTCGCGCTACATGGTCGGGGAGATCGATCGGAACGGTCTCGTGCGCGCGACGCATCGGCTCATGGAGGAGGGAGTCGAGTCCCCCGCCCTGCTGGACCTGTCCCTCGTCAATCAGAACGAGGTGGACGACGTGCCCGGGGCGATCGCGCGCCTGATGTACGAGATCGGCCTCGCAGGCTGGGACGCGGCGCAGGCGGGACAGCTTCTCGCCTTCCACGCAGCAGCTTCGATCCTGGGAGAGGTGAGCCAGCCGATCGACGGAGCGCGGCGGATCTCGAGCGTCTCCGGCAACACGCAGTTCGGCGACCTCGTGACCCGGTGGACAGTCGAGCCTGACAGCCGCGAGGCGCTGAACACAGAGATCAGGCGCGCCGCCGCAGAGCTGTTCGGCCCGCCGGACGCGGACGGGGACGCATGAGGCACGAGATCCGCTACGGCAAGGCCGACGTCAAGGTCTACCGCACGTATGCCGAGCCGCTGACCGGCGTCACGCCAATCCCCGAGTCCCCCTTCAACGGCCGCGATAACACCCTCGTCGGGGCCGCGATCGAGGTCGTCGTGCGCGGCACCGTGTTCCTCGACGCCTACACCAAGGGCGACAACCGCCTCGTCGTGGCAACCGACACGATGAAGAACTTCATCCACGCGGTCTCCCTGAAGGCGCGAGCTCGGACGCTGGAGGAGTGGTTGCTCGAAGTCGGCACCGCCTTCCTCGACACGTACCCCCACATGGAACGGCTGACGATGCTCGGCCGCGACCTCCCGTTCCCGGCCGCGGTGGTGCCGGCGGTCGACGGCGACGGCTTCGAGCCCTCCGACCGCCTGTTCAGCCGTGACCGATGCGACTATGGGACCGCCCGCCTGGACCTGGAGCGCGACGAGGATGGCTCGGTCGTCATCACCGACCACGAGTCCGGCCGCCGCGAGCTGCAGCTCATCAAGATCACCGGCTCTGCCTTCGCCGACTTTGCCCGCGACGAGCACACGACCCTGCCCGAGCGCCCGGATCGGCCGCTCTACATCTGGTCCAACATCGGCTGGAAGTACACCGATGCGTCGCACGCCGTGCTGGCCGACCCCGCGCACTACGTGGCCGCCGAGCAGGTCGCCGACCTGGCCGTCGCCGTCTTCCACGAGTTCGTCAGCCTCTCGATCCAGCACCTCGTCAACGAGATCGGCCTTCGCATGCTGGACCGATGGCCACAGCTCGCCGAAGTCAACTTCGACACCCAGAACCGCCTCTGGGA
>CAYYDA010000270.1:0-2200 GCA_964470495.1 uncultured Steroidobacteraceae bacterium
CCCAGCGGCGTGCCGGTCACGGTCATCGACGCCTCGGAGACGGCCCGGGCGATCCCGAAGTCGGTGACCTTCACGTCGCCGGCATCGGTGATGAGGATGTTTCCGGGCTTCACGTCGCGGTGGACGATCCCCTTGCGATGCGCCACCTCGAGGGCGGCGGCCACGCCGATGGCCACGCGCACGGCGTCTGTCGTCGAGAGTGAACCGCGATCGCGAAGGATGGTCGAGAGATCGCTCCCCTCGATCAGCTCCATGACGATGTACTGGTCGCCATCGGCCCCGTCGGTGCCGTAGTCGTACACGCCGACGATGTTCGGGTGGGAGAGGCCGCCGGCCGAGCGGGCTTCCTGCTTGAAGCGGGCGGCGAAGCCGGGATCCGCGCTGAACTGGGGACGCAGGAGCTTGACGGCGACCTCGCGGTCGAGCTGCTCGTCGATGGCGCGCCAGATCGTGGCCATGCCGCCCTCGCCAAGCGGGGCGATCAGGCGGTAGCGGCCGCTGATGAGCCTGCCGATCATCTCCACGCGGCGTCAGTCTCGCAGGTCGAGACCGCGGATGTAGGAGCGGAACTCGTCCGCGTCCTCCGACTCGAGGCCGACCGCAACATTCGCCTTCAGCCAGCCGAGCCGCGTACCCGCATCGTGCCGCGTGCCCTCGAACTGGTAGCCGAAGACAGGCTGCTCCTGGATCAGACCCCGAATCCCGTCGGTCAGCTGGATTTCGCCACCGGCGCCGCGGCTCGTCTGCTCGAGCACGTCGAAGATCTTCGGGGTCAGGACGTAGCGACCGAGCACGGCGAGGTCGGATGGCGCGTCCTCCACGGACGGCTTCTCGACGAGGTTGCGGATCTCGACAAGGCGGCCCTCCTCGTGGAGCGGGTCGAGGATGCCGTACCGGCCGACCTCGCTGGGCTCGACGCGCTGCACCGCGAGGACCGAGCCTCGATGCGCCAGGTGCACGTCGATGAGCTGCTTGGTCACCGGTTCCCCGCCCGGGTTCAGCATCACGTCATCGCTGAGGATCACCACGAACGGCTCCGCGCCGACGAGGTCCTTTGCCATCAGGACGGCGTGGCCCAGCCCGAGCTGCTCGCGCTGGTGGACGAACGCCACCGTGCCGTACTCGCTGATGCGGCGGATGGTGCGAAGCATCTCGATGTCGCCGCGCTCCTCGAGCCACCGCTCGAGCTGGGGGCTCGAATCGAAATGATCCTCGATCGCGCTGCGCCCGCTGGCGATGACGATGATGATCTGCTCGATCCCCGAGGCGACGGCTTCCTCGACGGCGTACTGGATGATCGGCCGGTCGACCAGCGGCATGATCTCCTTGGGAATCGACTTCGTCGCGGGGAGGAATCGGGTGCCGAAGCCCGCTGCGGGCAGGACTGCCTTTCGGACGCGCACGATGGTCGAGATACTCCTGATGTGGGTTCGCTGATGCGGCGCAGCAGCGTCACTGCTCGAACGCGCGCGGCCGCGTACGCTCTGTGTCGTACTGGGGACGCCAGTATACCCGCCGGCGTTGCAGCCACCCGGAGCGGGTACAATCTCGCGGCCGATGATGAAGTCGCTCGTCCGCACATTTCGCGGGCCCAGCCAGGACCCGCGCATGGCGTATATCAGCCGACCGCTGCCGCGGGACCTGCCCGACGAGCAGGTGATCGCCGCCCTGGAGCTGGCCCTTGCCGTCGACCCGAACCCCGCCTACCTGGTCGAGACCCTGCCGCCGGCGCTGCACCAGATCACGGGCCGTGAGCGCCTCGAAGTCCTGGACCGATCCGTCCGCGACGTCACCGGTGCCTTCGCCAAGACCATGGTCATGATCCGCGACGGCGACGTCGGACGCTGGCCTGGCTACGCGGCCATGTCGTACCCGCTCCTCGTGCCATCGGCCAAGGCCGAGGAGACGCGCGCCGCCATCATCGCGGCCGATGCGCCCGAGGGCTCAGAGACGACGCAGGCCGGGCCGAAGCCGGGTTGGGCGCCTCCGCCCCCGCCCGAGCGTCGCTGAGTCCCATGGGCCGCCAGAACGTGCCCCGCGACCAGTGGCTCGAGCTGGGCCACGAGTGCCCGCGCTGCGGCGAGCAGATCAGCGAGGCCGACGTCTACGCCTGGCGGCCGATGCCGGAAGACCCGAAGCTCCTCATGCTCTACTGCCCCAACTGTGGCGATCGCGTCGAGATCAACCACATCTGATCGGC
>CAYYDA010000271.1:0-2197 GCA_964470495.1 uncultured Steroidobacteraceae bacterium
CCTCGAAGCGCTCCTGCATCGCGCGCCACTTGCGCTCGAGGCCGGCGCGTCGCAGCGAGAGAACCGCATGGCCCTCCGGCGACTCCGGCTGGAGGACGTAGACGAGCACCTCGTCATCGACGCTCAGCTCGGGTCGGCTGTCGTCGCCGCTGTCGCGTGGGCCGCGGCGGTTCATGAGCTCGCGGTTGCTGACGACGCCTTCGCTCTTGCCGCCGAAGTCGACCAGGATCTCGTCCGGATCGATCCGGACGACCTTGCCCTCGACGACGTCGCCATGCTTGAGGCTCTTCACCTCGTTGTCGGGGTGATCCAGCAGCTCGGCCATCGTCATCGACTCATTGGTCGGCGCCACGGGCTCGGGCGCCTCGGCCACTTCGGCCACTGCAACCGCCGGCTGCTCGGCCGCGGGCTCTGTCGCAACCGCCTCGAATGCGGGCTCGGCGGCGGCCTCAACGGGCTCGCGCTCGCTCACGTCGGAATCTGCGGCGTCGGCCTCAACGGGCTCGGGCACTGCGGCGATGGCCTCGGTCTCATCGGGCTGCGGATCAGCAACGTCGGGCTCGGAGGCAACGGCCTCAACGGGCTTGGGCGCGCCGGCGATGGCCTCCGGCTCTTCAGCCTCGGCGGCGCCTGGCGTCGCTTCCGGTTCCGCCTGTGCGACGGGCGCGGAGCTTGTCTCCTCGCTCACGACATCGGCCGTGGGATCCGCGGCCACTGGCTGGGCGGTGTCAGCCGTCGGATCGGGCTCTTCAGCCGTCTCCGTGGAGTCGGCTGCGACCGGGTCGGCCGCGGCTACCGAAGTTTCCTCTCGAGGTCCCTCTGTCGACTGCGGCTCTTCCTGGGTCTTCTCGTCGGTCAAGTGTTAACACGCTCCTGTTTCAAAGTCCGTGACAACAGATGACGCCCTCACACGGGAGGGCGTCCATTACCGGTCCTTGCTCAGGTGCGGCCTGTGTCTCGTACGAAACGACTCGGTGCTCCTTTACGCCTGCCGATGAATCGACGCGCTCACGCGCGACTATGGGGTTGTCTGCCACACGGCCCGGGTAGCATACCATACGGTCCAAATGCGACCCGCCGCGCGTGCCTGAGCTGCCCGATCTGACGGTTGTCGCGGAGGAGCTGGTCCGCCGGGCCACCGGCCGCACGGTCCGCGAGGCGACCGCGCCCGCCCCCATATTGCTGCGCTCGACGCCCGATGAGCTCGCCGCGCTGGCCGCGTCCACGGTCGGCCAGACCCGTCGGCGCGGCAAGTTCCTGCTCGTCCCATTGAGCCGAGCGGATGGCGAGCAGCGCATCCTCGCGGCGAACGCGATGCTGGCTGGCCGATTCTGGCTCGTTGCCGATGGCACGCGGGTACGTGCGCGCACCGGGCTGCGCCTGCGGCTCGATGGTGGCGAGGAGCTGCGATATGTCGATCGCGAAATGCTCGGCAAGCTCTACCTGCTCGCCCCGGACCACCTCGACGAGATCCCCGGGTGGAGCGAGATGGGGCCTGACGCCGATGACCCCGAACTGACGCGTGAGCGGTTCCACGAACGCATCCGCCGTCATCCGGGCGAGCTGAAGCCGCTGCTCCGCAACAGCCGATTCGTCGCCGGCATCGGCAACGCCTATAGCGACGAGATCCTGTGGGCCGCGCGCCTCGCACCGTTCCGTCGGAGATCATCGCTCAAGCCCGAGGACATCGATCGCCTCTATGACGCCATGAGATCCGTTCTCGCCGATGCCATCGAGCGTGTGCGAGTCCTCGTCCCGCCGAACATCGAGACGCAGCACCGCGAGTTCCTCAAGGTCCACCTTCGGGGCGGCGAGCCGTGCCCGCGCTGTGGGCGCGAGCTGCGCCAGATCGGTGGCCGCGAGGCGACGACCTTCTGTCGTACCTGTCAGCCGCCGTTCTGAGGCCCCCGGTCAGGGGATGACCAGCACCTGGCCGATGAAGATCTCGTTCGGGTCCTCGATCCCGTTGGCCGCCTGTAGGGCCTCGACCGTCGTCCCAAACTGTTGTGCGATCGAGCCGAGGGTGTCCCCCTGCTGGACGCTATACGTCTGCTGCGGAGGGGGTGGCGGCGGCGGTGCGGTTGGAGCGGGCGTGGCCGCCACGGTGGGTACCGCCGTCGGCACGGGCGTCGGGACCGGCGTTGGGGACGGCGTCGGCGAGGGACTCGGCGTCGGGCGCGCGGTCGGCGCCGGGCGC
>CAYYDA010000272.1:0-2193 GCA_964470495.1 uncultured Steroidobacteraceae bacterium
CGGTCACCGACTTCTCGACGCCGATGGCCAGGTCGTCGACCGACAGCGGCTGGAAGCGCGCGTCTCCCTTCCCGGGTATGGCGACCATACCCGGCGACCACCAGCGCAGCGTCGTCTTCACCAGGTTGAAGAACCCATCCCCCGTCCCGAACATGAGCGACGGACGCAGCACGACCCACTCGAGCGAGCTCCCGCGCACGGCCTGCTCGCCGCGCCACTTGGAATACAGGTACCCCAGCTTCGGGTCGTCCGCCACGCCGAGCGCCGACAGGTGGACGATGCGCCTGATCCCCGCCCGCTCGGCCGCCGCGACGACCCGCTCGGTGCCTCGGACATTGACCTCCTCGAACCGCCTGCCCCGCGTCTGGCGCGGGATCGCGGCGAGATGCACGACCGCGTCGGCGCCTGCCAGCGCGTCGTCCAGGCCAATCCCGGTGGCCACATCCGCGGCACGCGGAGCCACCGCGTCTCCCCACGCCGGCAGCCGGCGTCCATCGCGCGAGATGGCGATGGCCCGATGGCCGGCCTCGACCAGGTGAGGCACGAGGTGGCTGCCGACGAACCCGGTCGCTCCAACGATCGCGATGTTCATGAGCCCAGTCTCTGCTCATTTCTTGCTACTGTCAAGGCGCACGTTTCCATTTCTGCTACGGTCTGGCCGATGCCCTCCACCACCGCGCCCCATGGCATGGTCGTCACGCCTCACCCACTCGCCACCGCGGCGGGCGTCGATGCTCTGCGCGCCGGCGGAACTGCCGTCGATGCCGCCGTCGCCGCGAACGCGATGCTGGCCGTCGTTTATTGCAACGCCTGCGGGATCGGCGGGGACGCGTTCGCGCTCGTCTGGGACGGGAGCCGTCTCCGCGGCTTCAACGGAACCGGCCGCTCATCCGCCGGGCTGTCAATCGAGGCCGTCCGTGACGCTGGCCACGACGAGATGCCGTCGAGGGGCCCACTCACGATCAACGTCCCCGGCGCGGTCGACGCCTGGACCCAGCTCCTGGCGCGATTCGGCCGCCGCTCCCTCGCCGATGCGCTCCTTCCCGCAGCCCGGACCGCCAATGACGGATACGCGCTGACGGCCATCAATACCCGAGCGATCGCGGCCTCCCTGCCCTGGTTCGACGACGCCGCGCGCGCCGTCTTCGGGACGGCGGGCGGCCCCGGGGACACGTTCCGCCAGCCGCTGCTCGGCGCGTCACTGCGTGCCATAGCCGAGGGCGGGCGCGACGCCTACTACGGCGGACCCATCGGAGCCGAGATCGCGCGAGCCATCCAGGCTGCCGGCGGCGTCATGACTGCCGACGACATCGCGGCGCATCGCGGTGACTGGGTCGCGCCGATCTCCACCCGCTACCGCGATGCCGAGATCGCGACCATGCCGCCCAACTCGCAGGGCATCACCGCCCTGATGGCGCTCAACGTCCTCTCGGCGCTCGACTGGCCGATGGGCGCGCCTCTCTCCGCGGATCGGCTGCACGCCCAGATCGAGGCCGTCAAGGTCGCATGGAGCGAGCGTGACCGATGCGTCGCCGATCCCGAGCGCGGTTTCGCCGATCCATCGGTGCTGCTGTCGGAAGAGCATGCGCATTGGCTGGCGTCGAGGCTGGCGGCGGATCGGGCGCATCGATATGAGCCGACCAACCCGCCGGGCGGCGGGACGGTGTACCTGTGCGCCGCCGATGCCGACGGCATGATGGTCAGCCTGATCGAGTCGAACTTCATGGGATTCGGCTCGGGGATCATGGGTGGCTCGACCGGGATCATGCTCCAGAACCGCGGCGCGTACTTCTCATTGGATCCGGCTCATCCGAATGCGCTAGCGCCGCGCTCGCGGACACTGCACACGCTCATGCCGGGGATGATCCTGCGAGGTGGCCGGGCGGAGGTCGCGTTTGGCGCGATGGGCGGCGACGGGCAGCCGCAGACGATGGTCCAGGTCGTCCAGGGGCTGGTCGACGACGGGTTGGATCCGCAGGCTGCCGTGGACCGGCCTCGGTTCGTGGTCGAGACCGAGGCCGCCGGTCGACCACTGGGGCCCGTAAGCATCGAGTCCGACGGCGCCGATCCCGCACTCGTCGCGGCGCTCGAGACGCGGGGCCACCAGGTCACGCTCGTCGAGCCGAAGACGCCGCTCATGGGCTGGGCGCAGATCATCCGCCGCCTGCCGGATGGCACCTACGAGGGCGGCGC
>CAYYDA010000273.1:0-2161 GCA_964470495.1 uncultured Steroidobacteraceae bacterium
CGGCAAGCTGGCCCTCATCCACAACGGCATCATCGAGAACTACGCCGAGATCAAGGACAGGCTCGTGGCCGAAGGCCATCGGTTCACCTCGGAGACCGATACCGAGGTCCTGGCCCATCTCATCGAGACGAAGTACAGCGGCGATCTCGTCGGCGCGGTGCGCGCCGCGCTGAACGAGGTCCGCGGGGCGTACGCCATCGGCGTCATGCACACCGAGCATCCCGATCGGATCGTCGGCGCACGGATGAACGTGCCGCTCATCGTGGGACTCGGCGACGGCGAGGGATTCCTGGCCAGCGACGTGCCGGCGATCCTGGAGCACACCAAGAACGTCGTGATCCTGCACGAGGGCGACATCGCCGACGTGACGCCGGATGGCACCCGGATCGTGTCGCTTGACGGGACCGAGGTGCAGCGCGAGGTCACCGAGATCCACTGGAGCCTCGACGCGGCCGAGAAGGGGGGATTCGCGCACTTCACGCTCAAGGAGATCTACGAGCAGCCGCATGCCATCCAGGAGTGCCTCCGCGGCCGGGTGGACGCGTCGGGCCGGGTGCACCTGCCCGAGCTGGACGCGATCGAGGCGCCGCTGCGCGAAGTGGATCGCGTCTACGTGGTCGGATGCGGCACCGCCAGCTACGCGGCGCACGTGGCCGCATACCTGATCCAGGAGTGGGTTGGCCTGCCGGCCACCATGCAGGTCGGGTCCGAGATGCGCTATAGCCCGCCCCCCATGGACGAGCGAACGCTCGTCATCGGGGTCAGCCAGTCGGGCGAGACGGCCGACACCCTGGCCCCGCTCAAGCTGGCCGAGGAGCGTGGAGCAACCGTGGTGGTGGTCACCAACGTCGTCGGCAGCGCCATCACACGCGAGGCCGACGCGGTCTGCTACCTCCAGGCGGGCCCGGAGATCGCGGTGGCCAGCACGAAGGCGTTCGTGACCCAGGTGCTCGTGCTCCAGATGATCGCGCTGCACCTGGCGCGGCTGCGCGGCACGTTGAGCGACAACCGGAATCGGATGTTCGGGCAGGCGCTCCGCAGCCTCCCCCGGCTCGCCGCCGAAACGCTGAAGCTGGCGCCCCAGATCAAGAAGCTGGCGCAGCGCCACGGCCACGTTCGCGACTTCATCTTCATCGGACGCGGCGTTGGCTTCCCGATTGCCATGGAGGGAGCCCTCAAGCTCAAGGAGCTCAGCTACGTCCACGCCGAGGGCTACGCCGCCGGGGAGCTCAAGCACGGGCCGATCGCGCTCCTCGATCCGGAGACGCCGCTGGTGGCGATCGCCACGAAGGGCGCCATCTACGACAAGGTCGTGAGCAACGTCGCCGAGGCGCGCGCGCGATCTGCCCCGGTGATCGCCATCGCCACGGTCGGCGACGACCAGATCGACCGCTATGCCCAGGACGTGCTCTACGTGCCCGAGACGCCGGAGCAGATCAGCCCGGTCATCGCCGTGCTGCCGCTCCAGCTGCTGGCCTACGAGGTTGCCGTCGTGCGGGGCACGGACGTCGACCAGCCGCGCAACCTGGCCAAGTCGGTCACGGTCGAATAGCGCGCGGCCGCCGAAATGAGCCGCCACGAGATCGGGATCGATCTCAACGACATCGAGCGCATCCGCGCCGTCCTCGGCCGCTTCCCGGATCGCTTCCGGCTGCGGGTCCTGACCGAGAACGAGCAGCGTTACTGCGGCCGCAGGGTCGAACGCATCGCCGGACGCTGGGCGGCAAAGGAGGCGATCAGCAAAGTGCTCGGGCTCGGCGTTCGCGGGGTGGGCTGGCGCGAGATCGAGATCCTGCCGAACCGGGCCGGCGCTCCGCAGGTCTATCTGCATCGGCGTGCCGCCCGTCGCGCGGAGGCGCTGGACCTCGAGGAGGTGACCGTCTCCATCTCGCACGAGCGGAGCATGGCGGTGGCCGTGGCGGTCGCCCACCGCCGCCACGAATGAGGCGCGTCCCAGCATGAGCGTGCCCGCCGTCCAGTCGCTCACGCAGCGCTGGGTCGCCGAGCGCCTGCTGCCGCGATCCGACCGCTCGCACAAGGGTGACTTCGGGCGCCTCCTGGTCGTCGCCGGATCCATCGAGTATCCGGGGGCCGCGATACTGGCCGGACTCGGTGCCATGCGCGCCGGGGCCGGCGTCGTCACGATTGCCGCGGCCCAGTC
>CAYYDA010000274.1:0-2150 GCA_964470495.1 uncultured Steroidobacteraceae bacterium
GTGACATCACGCGCAAGCGCAAGCTGCTCGAGAAGCAGAAGGAAGGGAAGCAGCGCATGAAGCGCATCGGGTCGGTCGAGATCCCGCAGGAGGCCTTCCTTGCCGTGCTGCGCATGAACGAGAACGCTGGGTGACCTGAGGACCGATGAGCTTCTTCGACTCCCTCCTCTCCGCGATCGCCTTCGGTCTGACGCTCTTCCTGGTGCTGCTGCGCTTCGACTCCGAGCGGATCACGCGCTCCGACTACTTCCGCTACCGCACGCCATGGATGGGGCCGGTCAGCTACTACATCCTGGTCATTGGCTTCGCGATCGGCATCGCCGTCATCCTGCCGTCGGGTCTCGAGCAGCTGTTCCTGACGGGCGGCGACACCGACCGAATGCTGCCGGTCATGCTCCTGTTCACCGCCATCGCGCTGCTCAACGGCGTCGCGCTTGCATTCCTGCGCTATGGCGGCATTCTGCCGCTGCCGACCGAGCTGCTGCCGTCCCGGGTCCTGGGCGCCGCGGCCAACGCGATCAGCGAGGAGCTCCAGTTCCGCTCGATCGTGCTGGGCATGCTTCTGCTGGCCGACGTTCCGACGGGCTGGGCGATCGCCATCCAGGCGCTCGTCTACGGCGTCGCGCACCGCCGCCTGTGGCGTGAGCGCGACTGGTACTTCCTTGCCGGCTCGGTGCTCCTCGGTTGGGCCGCCGGCGTGGCCACCGTCGAGACCGGCTCGATCATCCCCGCCATCGTCGGCCACTTCGCGGTGACGATGTCGCTGTTTGCCTTCGCCGGGGGGCGCCTGCGCCAGCGTCCGATCTGAGCCGATGCGGGCCTGCGGGCTGCCCCGGCATTCCTATCAGATATTCACCGGGGGACCGTTATGACGACTGCGGGCGCGGATCCCGCGGCGTATGGGCCGTCGCAGGCCGCTGAATCTGGGTAAACCTGCGCCTTCGGGACGGCTGGGCGCGGCCGATGTCGGTCTAACAGTCTCCGGGTGCAAGTTTGATAGGAAACCGAGCCGGCACGCGACGCCGGATCGGTCGTCCGGTACCGTTGGACACCATGCAGTCGCACCACCTCTACGTGCACGTCCCGTTCTGCCGGCTGGTGTGCGCCTATTGCGACTTCGTCACGGTCGGTGGTCGCGCGCGGGACATCCCACGCTACGTCGATGCGCTGCTTGCCGAGCTGGCCACCCGCCCCGCAACCGGCGAGCTGCGGACGATCTACTTCGGCGGTGGAACGCCGTCGCTGCTAGACGCCGCCCAGGTCGAGCGGCTCGTCCGCTGTGCGCTGGACCAATGGGAGCGCGCGCTCATCGACGAGGTCACCCTGGAGGCTAACCCCAGCGCTCGAGAGGCTCCCGATTGGGCCGGCCTGCGGGCCGCGGGCGTGACCCGCATCAGCCTGGGCGTGCAGTCGCTGCTCGATCCCGAGCTCGTGACCCTCGCGCGCGGGCACAGCGCCGCGGAAGCGCACGACGCGTTCGGCGCCGCCCGGCATGCCGGCTTCGACAGCGTCAGCCTGGATCTCATCTACGGCATTCCCGGCCAGTCCGCGGCGGCATGGGTCGCCGGCCTGGAGGCTGCCGTGGCGCTCGAGCCGGATCACATCAGCTGCTACGCCCTTCAGCTGGCGATGGCGCCCGACGAGTGGGCCGCCCCGCCGCGGCCCGGCGCGCTGCGCTGGCGGGGACGCATGACGCGCCTCCAGGACGACGGGCTGGCAGTCGAGCACTACCGGCGCGCGGAGGAGGTCCTGGAAGCGAACGGCTACCGACACTACGAGCTCAGCTCGTGGGCGCGGCCCGGGCATGAGTCGCGGCATAACGCGGCGTACTGGCAGCGACGCCCGTACACCGGCATCGGGGCGGGTGCCCACTCCTACGACGGCGTCAGGGAGCGCTCGTGGAACGCGAGGGATCTCGATGCCTACCTGGGCCAGGCGGAGGGCGGGGTGCGACCGCTCGGCGGCGCCGAGGCCCTCGATGAGCCGACCCGGGCCTTCGAGGCCGCGGCGCTCGGGCTCCGGTTCGTCGACGGGCTCAGCCGTTCCGCCTTCGCTGCGGAGTTCGGAGCCGATCCGGTCGCGCGGTACGCGCAGCCGCTGGCGGATGCCGATGTGAGCGGCCTGCTCGAGGCCGATGGAGACGCGCTGCG
>CAYYDA010000275.1:0-2132 GCA_964470495.1 uncultured Steroidobacteraceae bacterium
CCACCGCGCTCGACGTCACGATCCAGGCCCAGATCCTGGAGGTCATGCGCGACCTCCGCGAGAAGAACCGCATGGCGATCATGCTCATCACCCACGACCTGGGCGTCGTCGCCGAGATGGCGGACGAGGTGGTGGTCATGTACTCCGGCAAGGTCGTCGAGCGCGCCGACGTGCGCACCGTGTTCGGCAGCCCGCACCATCCGTATACCAAGGGCCTGCTGGCCTCGATCCCGCGCATCGACGAGCGGCGCGAGCGGCTCGCGGTCATCAAGGGCACCGTTCCCTCGCCGCTCAACCTCCCGACCGGCTGCCTGTTCAAGCGCCGGTGTCCGTATCGCATGAAGGTGTGCGACGTGGCGCCCCCATACCAGGAGATCCAGCCGAACCACTTCAGCCGCTGTTGGCTGACTCCGGCCGGCGAAGAGCCGGCGGTCGGCGCCGATGCCACCGGCGACGAGGCAGAGGCAGCCGCCGATCAGCTCACGGTGGCGGCCCGATGACCGAGCAGACCACCGCGACCCAGACCACGGGCGACGGCTCGATGACCAGCGGCGGGCAGACGAGCGCCCAGCGCACCGCGGCTCGCGGAGGCGCCGGCGCCGGACCGCTGCTGGAGGTGACCGATCTCGTCAAGCACTTCCCCATCCGCGGAGGCGTGCTGGGCATCAGCAAGCTCGGCGCAGTGCGGGCGGTCGACGGCGTCAGCTTCAGCGTCAACGAGGGCGAGACGCTCGGCCTGGTGGGCGAGTCGGGCTGCGGCAAGACCACGCTGGGCAAGGTCATTCTCCGCCTGCTGCCGCCGACGTCGGGGCACGTGAACTTCGAGGGCAAGCCGCTCTTCGAGCTGTCGTCCCGCGAGCTGAAGGCGGCGCGCCGCGACATCCAAGTCGTGTTCCAGGACCCGTACGCCAGCCTCAACCCGCGAATGAGCGTGGGCGAGATCGTGGGCGAGGGCCTGTACGTGCACGGCATGACGAACAAGAAGGAGCGCGAGGCGGCGGTCCGCGACCTGCTCAAGCGGGTCGGCCTCAACCAGGCCCACATCCACCGCTATCCGCACGAGTTCAGCGGTGGACAGCGCCAACGTATCGGCATCGCGCGTGCCCTGGCCCTGCGGCCCAAGTTCATCGTGTGCGACGAGCCGGTATCGGCGCTCGACGTCAGCATCCAGAGCCAGGTGCTCAACCTGCTGAGCGACCTCCAGGACGAGTTCCAGCTGACCTACCTGTTCATCGCGCACAACCTGGCGGTGGTGAAGCACCTGTCCACCCGCGTCGCGGTCATGTACCTCGGCAAGGTCGTGGAGCTGTCCGACGCCGACGAGCTCTACCGCAGCCCGGCGCACCCCTATACCAAGGCGCTGCTGTCGGCGATCCCGGTGCCGGACCCGACGGTCCGCCGAGAGCGGATCGTCCTGAAGGGCGACCTCCCGTCGCCGGCGAACCCGCCCTCGGGATGCCGCTTCCACACCCGCTGCCCGATGGCGCAAGAGATCTGCAAGACCGAGGAGCCGCCACTTCGCGACGTCGGCGGCGGCCACCTGAGCGCCTGCCACTTTGCCGAAGAGGTGACCCCGCTCGAGGTGCGGCGGCCGGCGGGCGTCCCGGCCTAGCCCTCGGCGCCGCTTGGTCGCGGGTCGTCCTCGGCAGGACGGTCCATCCGCAGCTCGACCTGCTCGCTGCCGTCCGATCGGCGCGTGCGCGTCACTCGGATGTGAGGATGCGTCTCGTCGCCTACCTGCTCCTTGTTGACGCTGACCATGACGTGCTCGTCGACGTTCGTGAGTCGCTCGGCCTCCGGAAGGGCTGCGTTCGGAACGGTGCGGAAGAGGGCATAGCTGACGAAGACCCACAGGACGGCGATGACCGGGATCCCGAACAGCGCGCCCCACACGCCGGCCACCTGCGCGCCGAGCAGCAGCCCGACGAGGACGAGGATCGGATGCAGGCCGAGGGCGCCGCGCATGAGCCGCGGCTGGAGCCAGTTGACGAGTACCGTCTGGACCACCAACAGGATGACGGTCACCGGGATTGCCGCGCCGCCGCCGAACAGCACGGCACCGATGATGGGCGGCACCAGCGCCAGCGGCGGCCCGAAGAACGGGATCAGCATGGCCAGCGCGCTGATGGTGC
>CAYYDA010000276.1:0-2105 GCA_964470495.1 uncultured Steroidobacteraceae bacterium
CCGGGCTCGGCAAGGCCGGCGAGGTGCCCGAGGCGATCCGCAAGGGCGTCGAGGACGCCAAGAAGCGCCTGATCAAGGTGCCGCTCGTCGGCTCCACGATCCCGCACGAGGTACATCGCCACTTCGGTGCGTCGCGGGTCATGCTCAAGCCGGCCAGCGCCGGCACCGGCGTCATCGCCGGTGGCTCGGTGCGCTCGGTCGTCGAGGCGGCCGGCATCCGCGACATCCTGAGCAAGGCCCAGGGCTCGACCAACCCCATCAACGTCGTGCGCGCCACGATCGAGTGCCTCGCGGCACTCCGCTCGGCGGACGTCATCGCCGCGCTTCGGGGCCGAACCGCCGAGGAGCTGCTCGGCAAGCGTGGGGCGGAGGCGGCGCGGGAGCCACACGTGATCCCTGAGCGGCGCGAGCAGATGCCGTCCGGAGGTGGACGTGGCCGCTAGGCGACAAGCCGCCGAGAAGGCCGGCCCGATGCTGACCGTGACGTGGACCCGATCGACGATCGGGCACCGCGCCGCCGCGCACGGAACGATCCGCGCGCTGGGCCTGCATCGGCTCAACCAGAGCGTCCAGGTCGCCGATACCCCGGTCATCCGGGGCATGCTGCGACGCGTCGCCTTCCTCATCGAGGTCGAGGAGCCGAACGGCGCCAAGGAAGGGGAGACGAAGTGAAGCTCCACGATCTGCACCCGACGCCCGGGTCGCGCACGACATCCAAGCGCGTCGGCCGCGGCCACGGCTCCGGTCGTGGCAAGACCGCTGGGCGCGGCACGAAGGGCCAGAAGTCACGAGCCGGTGGGAATCTTCCCGCATGGTTCGAAGGCGGCCAGACGCCGCTCCACATCCGAACCCCGAAGCTCCACGGGTTCCGCAACCGTGGCCGCGTCGCGTACACGCCGCTGAACCTCGGCCGGCTTGTCGATGTCGAGAAGGGGACGCTCGTCACGCCCGACGTGCTCGCGCACGACGGCTTGATTCACGATACGAAGCAGCCGGTCAAGATCCTCGGTGTCGGGGACGCGCCGAAGGGGATCACGATCCACGCGCACGCGTTCAGCCGTTCGGCCCTCGACAAGCTCGCCGCCGCGGGGAGCACCGTCCAGCAGCTCACGTGGCCGGACAACGCGCCGGTCGATCCCGAGGACGCGGTGAAGGCCGAGGCGGCGGCAGCCGCGCGGACCAAGGGCCGCAAGGCGAAGGGCCGCAGGGCCGCGGCCGCCCGCGCGAGTGGAGTCGTCCCAACAGCCGCGGCCGAGCCCGACGACGACGATGACGACGCCGCCGAGCCCGAGACCGCTTCGGAGGCACCAGCCGGGACCGAAGCGACCGAAGAGACCGAGGAGAGCGAAGGCGGGTCCGAGGCTTGATCGAGACGGTCCTCGCCGCCTTCCGCGCGCCGGACATCCGGCGCAAGCTGCTCTTCACGCTCGGGATCCTGCTGATCTTCCGGGCGCTGACGAACGTTCCGGTCCCGAACGTGAACACCGAGGCCCTGACCAACCTGTTCACGGACAATCCGCTGCTCGGGATCCTGAACATCTTCTCCGGCGGTGGCCTGGCGGCCGCGTCGATCATCGGCCTGGGCGTGAACCCGTACATCAACGCCAGCATCATCATGCAGCTGATGCGGGGCGTGATCCCGGCGCTCGAGGAGCTCAGCCGCGAGGGCGAATACGGGCGCAACCGCCTGAACCAGTACACGCGCATGCTGACCGTGCCGCTCGCCTTCGCGCAGGGCTACGGCATCAGCGTGCTGCTGAGCGCCAACGGCGTCATTCCCGCCAACCCGCTCTTCAGCGTCGAGACGCTGAGCCTGCTGCTGAGCTTCACCGCGGGCACGATCCTGCTCATGTGGCTGGGCGAGCTGATCAGCGAGAAGGGCCTCGGCAATGGCATCAGCTTCATCATCTTCGCGGGCATCGTCGGCAGCATTCCGCAGCAGATCGGCCCGATCGTGAGCGGTCCGGACGCCCTCGCCCGCCTCATCCCGTTCATCATCGTGGCGATCGTGGTGGTGGCCGCCGTCGTGTTCATCAACGAGGGCCAGCGCCGCATCCCGGTGCAGTACGCGAGCCGCGTGCGCGGCCGCCGCATGTACCAGGGGC
>CAYYDA010000277.1:0-2081 GCA_964470495.1 uncultured Steroidobacteraceae bacterium
CCTGTTCGAGAACGAGTTTCGCCCCGGCAGCGCGGAGGCGGCACTCGAGCGCCTCGCGACCGAGCGCGACGTCCCGGACGATGTGCTCGAGCACGCCGCGCGCATCGTCGGCGGCGTGGCCACCCACCGTGCCGACCTCGACCGCAGGATCGCGACCGAGGCACCGTTGATCCCGGTCCCGGAGCTCGGTCGCGTGGAGCGGACGATCCTCCGGAGCGCGCTGTACGAGGTGCTATACTCCGCCGCGACCCCGAGCGGGGAGACGATGCGTGACGCCGTGTCCCTCGCCCGGATCTACGCCGGCGACGCAGCGCGACGCCTCGTCAATGGCGTGTTAGGAAGCGTTTCCAGATCACCGGGTGGAGGAGCCTGACGTTGACCGACGGGACCACGTACGACCGACTCAAGAAGATCATCGTCGAACAACTCGGCGTCGACGAGGAGGAGGTCCAGCCCCAGGCCTCCTTCGTCGAGGACCTCAATGCCGACTCGCTCGACCTGGTCGAGCTCATCATGAGCCTCGAAGAGGAGTTCGGCATGGAGATCTCGGACGAGGATGCCGAGAAGATCCAGAAGGTCCAGGACGCAGTCGACTTCATCGAGGAGCACCAGCAGTAGACGGTCCCGCCCATGGATGCTCCTTCGCTGGACGAGTTGAGCGCCCGCCTCGGCATCGTCCTTCGTGAGCCGGAGCTGATCCGCCAGGCCTTCGTCCACAGCTCCTTCTTCAACGAAAATCCCGAGCGCGTATCGGGCCACAACGAGCGGCTCGAGTTCTACGGCGACGCCGTCATCGGCGTCGCGGTCAGCAGGCTGCTGTTCGAGCGCTATCCCGATGAGGATGAGGGCTTCCTGACCGCACGTCGTGCTGCGCTCGTCAACCGCGAGGCGCTCGCGGCCATGGCCCTCGAGCTCGGGCTCGACCGGCACCTTCGCCTTGGACGCGGCGAGGCGGATGCCGGCGGCGCCACACGACCATCCCTGCTGGCTGCCAGCTTCGAGGCGCTCGCCGGCGCCCTGTCGCTGTCGGAGGGCACCGAGCGCGCCGAGGCGGTCCTCGAGCGCCTCTTCGTAGAGAGGCTCGAGGCGCTGTCGGAGACCATCGGCCCGCCGAAGTCGGCGAAGTCGCGCCTCCAGGAGTGGAGCCAGCGCCACCGCGGCCTCAAACCGATCTACCAGCTCGTCGCCACCTCCGGTCCGCCCCACGAGCAGCACTTTCGGGTCACGGTGACGATCGGCGGCCGCAAGCTCGGCTCCGGCGCCGGCTCGAGCCGACAGCGTGCCGAGGAGCAGGCGGCAACCGAGGCGCTCACAATCCTGCCGCTGGAACCTGCGCCCACCACGCAGCCGCCCGCGTCATGAGCCGGCTGAAGGAGCTGCGGCTGCATGGCTTCAAGTCGTTCGCCGACCCGACGCGATTCGTGTTCGAGCCCGGCGTGAACGCCGTCATCGGGCCTAACGGCTCCGGCAAGAGCAACATGGCCGATGCCGTGCGCTGGGTCCTCGGCGAGCAGTCGAACCGTTCCCTGCGCACGCGACGCGCGGACGACGTGATCTTCGGCGGGTCCGAGCAGCGCAAGCCGCAGGGCATGGCCGAGGCGGTCATGACGCTCGACAATGCCGATGGCTGGCTGCCGATCGACTTCGCCGAGGTATCGATCGGACGTCGGGCATACCGCTCGGGGGAGAGCGAGTACCTGATCAACGGCGCCCGCGCGCGGCTGCGCGACGTCGTCGAGTTGCTCGGCGAGGGGCGGCTCGGGGCGAACGAGCTGGTCGTGGTGGGACAGGGCACGGTCGATGCCGCGCTCTCGCTGCGGCCCGAGGAGCGACGCCAGCTGTTCGAGGAGGCGGCAGGCGTGAAGGGCCTCCAAGTGCGGCGCAACGAAGCGTCCGGGCGCCTCGGGCGCTCAGTCGACAACCTCACGCGGGTCAGCGACCTGATGGGCGAGCTCAAGCCACAGGTCCGCCGCCTGGCGATGCAGGCTGAGCACCAGCAGCAGCACGACACGCTCGGCGCGAGGGCCCGCGCGCTGGTGCTGACCTCGCACCGACGCCGAGAGCAGGCGGCCCGCGGCGCA
>CAYYDA010000278.1:0-2080 GCA_964470495.1 uncultured Steroidobacteraceae bacterium
CCAGCCGCGCCGCCGCGTCGCCGACGGCCTGGCTGATCGTCCGGCGCCGCCACGGGAAGGCGAATGCCGTGCGCAGCCGATCGACGGAGTGGCGCATCGTCATACGCGGCTCGGGCAGGTCGAGCGCAAGCGACAGCCGCTTGACGGCGAGCGCCGCGCTGGCCGCGGCCTCCGCCGCCTTGCCGGGCTCCGGACCGGCGAATTCGAGCTTGACCGCCGGGCGCGTGAAGAACCGATTGGGCCCATCGAGGATTCGGAGCTCCACCAGCTCGACGCCGGCGTCGCGCTGCTCGGCGTCAGGCGGCATGGGCGTGAGTATATTGGTCTCCATGCCCGACCTGACAGCGCTGCGGCGCATCGTCGACGCGCGCCTGCCGCGTGTCCTCGCGGAGCTCGAGACGCTCGTCAACATCGACTGCGGCTCCTACACGCCCGATGGCGTCAACCGGGTTGCTGATTTCGTCGCCGATGCGCTGCGGGGACTTGGCGCCGACGTCGAGCGACGCGCGCACGACCCCGCCGACGGAGGCCCGCAGCTCGGTGACCTCGTGATCGGACGGCTGGCCGGCGACGGGCCCCGGCTTCTGCTCATCGGCCACATGGACACCGTCTTCGATCCCGGTACCGCCGCGGCGCGGCCGTATCGGTCCAGCGGCGACCGAGCCACGGGTCCCGGCGTGACCGATATGAAGGCAGGACTCCTTGCCGGGCTCCATGCCGTCGCCGCGCTCCACGAGGCGGGCGCGCGACCGGCCGTCACGTTCGTCGCGAACCCGGACGAGGAGATCGGCTCACCGTTCAGCACGCCGGTCATCCGCGCCCTGGCGCCCCAGCACGACGCGGTACTGGTCCTCGAGTGCGCGCGCGCCAACGGCGACATCGTGAGCGCGCGAAAGGGCGTCGCGGACTACCGATTCGAGATCGCCGGCAGGGCGGCCCATGCCGGGGTCGAGCCCGAAAAGGGCCGATCCGCCATCGTCGAGGCCGCGCACCAGGTATTGGCGCTCCACGCCTTGAACGGCCGATGGCCGAGCGTCACCGTCAATGCCGGCGTCATCCGTGGCGGGACCCGGCCGAACGTCGTGGCCGAACGGTGCGAGATTGAGGTCGACATGCGAGCGGCCACCGCGGACAGCTTCGAGGCGGCGACGGCGGAGGTCGAACGGCTGGCGGCCGCACCCACCATCGACGGCGTGACGGTCAGCGTGCACCGGACGGCCGGCCATCCGCCGATGGAGAGGACCGATGCCTCGGCGCGCCTGGTGGCCCTGGCCGTCGAGCTGGCCGCGGACCTCGGGTTCGAGCTGAAGGACGCCGCGACCGGCGGTGCCTCGGACGCCAACACGACTGCGGCGCTGGGCCTGCCGACGCTCGACGGCCTCGGCCCGGTCGGCGGTGACGACCACTCGGCGGACGAGTGGCTGGACCTAGCCAGCGTGGTTCCGCGGACGACCCTGCTTGCGGGGCTCATCGGCGGCATCGGCGAGGCGTTGTGGCTTGCCCACGGGACAAGCGGCCAATGGAAAGGGGCCTCGGCTAGAATGACGCCCCGTGACCGATGAATACCGCCACCGCACGCCTGTGCAGGTGCGCTTTCGCGACATCGATGCCTTCGCGCACGTGAACAACGCGGTCTTCTTCAGCTACATCGAGCTGGCGCGCATCCGCTATCTGCTGGACGTGCTGCAGCCCGACGAGCCGTTCGACCGCCTGCCGCTCATCCTGGCGAGGGTGGAGCTCGACTTCCGCTCGCCGATCACGTTCGGGGAGGACGTCACGGTCGAGACCCGTGTCGACAGGATCGGCCGGACGAGCTTCGGGATGAGCCACCGCATGACGGCCGGCGTCGACGCTCGGCTGGTCGCGGATGTGCAGAGTGTCCTCGTCACGTATGACTACGCCACGGCCAGTCCCATCCCGGTGCCCGACGACTGGCGCCGGCTGATGGACGAGCACGAGCAGTCCAGCTTCGAGACCGATGCGGCGCGGCCGGCGACAACGGTGGCGTGACGATGGCTGAACCACTTCGCTTCGACCTGCTGATCCTCGGTGGGGGCATGAGCTACGTCGGCGCCATCCG
>CAYYDA010000279.1:0-2034 GCA_964470495.1 uncultured Steroidobacteraceae bacterium
CTGCGCCGCACGCGACTCGGGCCGCGCCGCCGTCTCGGCCTCGAGCGCCGTGATTTCTTCATGGGATCGGAAGCTGAAGACGCGGAGGTAGGTGCCGACCACGCTGTCCTCGACGTTGAGGAACCACTGGTAGAAGGCGAACGGCGAGGTGAGGGCCGGGTCGAGCCACAGGGTCTCGCCCTCGCTCTTGCCGAACTTCTGGCCATCCGGGCGCGTGATCAGCGGCGTCGCGAGGGCGTGAACTGTGGCCGCCTCCACGCGGCGAATGAGATCGACGCCGGCAGTGAGGTTGCCCCACTGGTCGCTGCCGCCGAGCTGAAGGGTGCAGTCGTGGCGCCGATACAGTTCGAGGAAGTCGACGGCCTGCATGACCTGGTAGCTGAACTCGGTGTAGCTGATGCCGCCCGCCTCCAGGCGCGCGGCGACCGACTCCTTTGCCAGCATGCGGCTGACGCTGAAGTGCTTGCCGATGTCTCGCAACCAGTCGATGGCAGACATCTCGGCGGTCCATTCGAGGTTGTTCACGATCGTCGCGGCATTCGGGCCCTCGAAATCGAGGTAGCGCTCGACTTGAGACCTGATCCGCTCGACCCAGGCCTCGATCACGTCGGGCGGGTGCAACGAACGCTCGCTGGTGCGCCCGCTCGGGTCCCCGACGAGGCCGGTCGCGCCCCCGACCAGCCCGATCGGCCGGTGTCCGGCCAGCTGCAGGCGGCGCATGGTGACCAGCAGGACCAGGTTGCCGAAATGGAGGCTCGGCGCGGTGGGGTCGAAGCCACCGTAAAAGGTGATCGGCCCGTTCGCCATCGCGGCGCGCAGGGCACCCAGATCGGTGCTCTGCGCGATCATCCCGCGCCAGTCGAGGTCGTCGAGGACCTCCGCTCTCTCATCCATGGGCAGCCGAGTATACGCACCGAGCTTCCGTGCTACCCTGCCGCCCGATGACCCGACGACCACCGCCGCCGGGCCGGCGGCCTACGCCGCGACGCGGTGCCAGGGGGCCAGATCCGCGCCGACGCCCGGGGACCACCGCGCTCCCCCGTCTCATCCTCGCCGCGTTCGGGGTACTGGCGGTCGGGCTCTTCGCGATCATCCTCAGCGTCTACGCCTCGTTCACGACCGGGCTGCCCGACGTTGGCGACATCGAGAACTTTGACCTCGTCGAGGGCTCGACCGTCATCTCCTCCGATGGGACCGAGCTCGCCACGTTCGCCATCGAGGACCGCCGCGAGATCTCGTTCGAGGAGATCCCACAGCGAATGATCGATGCGCAGGTCGCCGCCGAGGACCAGACCTTCTGGACCAACCCGTGCGTCGACTTCCGCAGCATCGTGCGGGCCGTGCTCCAGAACTTCCAGGCCGGCGAAACGGTGTCGGGCGCCTCGACCATCTGCCAGCAGCTCGTGCGCATGCGACTGTTCGAGGCCGAGCTGATGGCGGATCCGGACCGACAGGTCGAGCGCAAGATCAAGGAGGCTATCCTGGCGCTGCGGCTTGACGAGCGCTATCCGGGCGAGGAGGGCAAGCGTCGGATCATCGAGATGTACCTGAACCAGGTCTACTACGGCAACAACGCGTACGGGATCTGGGCGGCCGCCAACGCCTATTACGCCAAGGACCTCACCTCCGACGCGCCGGAGGATCAGCTGACGATCAGCGAGGCTGCCATGCTGGCCGGGCTGGTGCGCGCGCCGTCGCGCCTCGACCCGACGCTCGAGGCCGTCGCTGAGGAGGTCGAGGGCACCACCCGTTACCTCGTCCCGGACACGGCGCAGGCCATCACCGTGCGCGACATCGTGCTCGATCAGATGCTCGACTCCGAGTTCATCACGGCCGAGGAGCACGAGGCGGCAGTTGCCGAGCAGATCGTGCTTGCCGCACCCGACGACAACGCGTACCTGGCCCCCCACTTCGTGTACGCCGTGCGCCGCGAGGCCGGTGACCTGCTGGAGGGCGAGGATCTGCTCGACACCGGCGGCCTGCGCATCGTCACCACCCTCGATTACGAGGGTTACCAGGTCAGCGCGCAGAAGT
>CAYYDA010000280.1:0-2033 GCA_964470495.1 uncultured Steroidobacteraceae bacterium
GAGGATGACGATGAAGATCGTCGGGAAAATGCAGCCCACCATCGGGAACAGCATCTTCACCGGGGCCTTGGCCGCGGCCTCCTCGGCGCGCTGACGGCGCTCGATGCGCAGCTGATTCGACTGGATCGCGAGCACCTTGGCGATCGGCACGCCGAGCTGCTCGGCCTGCACGATGGCGCCGATGAAGTTGCTCACCGGCTGGGCGTCGGCGCGACTCGCCACGTCGCGGAGTGCATCACGCCGCGCGCGGCCCATGCGGACCTCGGCCAGCGCCTGGCGATACTCGTCGATGAGCGGCCCCTCCATCTTCTCGACCACCTTGGCGAGGGCAGCGTCGAAGCCGAGGCCGGCCTCCACGGAGATCGTCAGCAGGTCGAGCGCGTCCGGCAGCTGGAGGACCATGGCGTACGAGCGCGCCTTCATCTTGCGGCCCAGCCAGAACTCCGGAGCGATGTACCCAACCGCGGCGCCGGCCACCGCGAAGAAGAAGCCGAGGACGACCGTGCCTGTCAGGAGCAGGGCCAGCAGGAAGAAGATGACGGTGAAGGCGATGAGTGACAGCAGCTTGACGCCCACCCAGTCGGCTCCGCGCAGGCCGCCCGGATAACCGGCCCGCTCGAGCTTGGAGTCGATCCGCGCGATCAGGCCGCCCTCCTGGCGACGCCTGGCCTTCGCGAGGCGCTGGATGGTCGGTCGAATGATCCGCTCGTAGAACGGCTGCTGAAGCTCTATCTCCGCGATGGACCTGGGCTGCACGACGAGCTGGCTGAGGCGCGCCTGGACCGCGTCCTCCGAGGGGCGCGCCGCGACACCGTAGGTGATGAGCAGGACGGCCCCGGCCGCCAGGAACGCGATGAGAAGCTCAGGAGTCATGCACTACACCTTGATGTTGACGATGCGCGAGATGAAGAAGTACCCACCTGCCATGCTCAGGAGGCCGACGACGAAGAAGGAGATCCCGAGCGGAAGGCCGAACATCTCGGGCGGCTTTTCGAACATCGCCGTCATGTAGCTCGGGCTGATCAGGAACAGGATCACGGCCAAACCCACCGGGAGCAGGGTGATCACGTATCCGCTGTAGCGCTGCATGGCGGTCAACGTCTGGATCTCGCCGTGGATCCTGACGCGCTCGCGGATGGTGAAGGCAATGGAGTCGAGCACGGTGGCGAGGTTGCCGCCGACCTGGCTCTGGATCTGGATGGCCGTCACCATCAGCTCGAGGTCCTCGGACGCCACCCGGCGGACGAGGTTCTGCAATGCGGGCTGGAGGGCGAGGCCGAGCTGCATGTCGCGCACGACGCGCTCGAACTCCTCCCTGATGGGCGGGCGCGCCTCGCGGCTGACGAGCTCGATGCCCTGCAGGAAGGACGATCCGGCACGGAGCGAGTTGGCAAGCAGCGTGATGGTATCCGGCAGCTGCTGCCCGAACTGGCTGAGCCGCTTGCCCTGGCGATACTTCAGGTAGAAGCGCGGCGCCCACAGCCCGAGGAGGAAGGCGACGGCCAGGGCGACGACGTTCTGGAAGCCGGCGAAGAAGAACCCGGCGAGGTATGCCACGGCGACGAACACGAAGGGCGTCGCGGCCCACGCGAGCAGGAACTCGGCGGGCCGCATCTTGAGGTCGGCGCGTGCCAGGTCGATGCTGAGGCGCGTCGCGAGGTCCTGGCGCTCGATGACCCTCGACAGCCCGGCCACGACGACCGAACCTCGATCCTCATCGCCGGACTCGGTGACATTGCCGGACGCGTAGCGCTCGAGGCGCGAGGCGACCGTGCCACTCCCGCCGCTCATTGCAATGCCGGCCGCGATGACCACGATGGCCAGTGCCGCGAGTCCCGCGATGATGATGGGCAGCATCAGAACGGAGATCCGAAGATGTTCGGCGGCAGGTGGATGCCGGCCGTCTCGAATCGCTCGACGAAGTGCGGGCGGATACCGGTCGGCTTGAGCCGACCCAGGATCTTGCCGTCCTCGACGCCGGTCTGTTCGAAGACGAACACGTCCTGCATGACGATGACGTCGCCTTCCATGCC
>CAYYDA010000281.1:0-2031 GCA_964470495.1 uncultured Steroidobacteraceae bacterium
CCGGTCCTGTTCGAGTGGCGCAGCGTCGAGGAGAACGTCAAGCTGCCGCTCGAGCTGCTCGGGAAGGGCCGGTCCGAGCGTGACGAGCGCGCGCGGGAGATGCTGTCACTGGTCGAGCTCAGCGACTTCGCGCGCCACCATCCTCACCAGCTCTCCGGCGGCATGCAGCAACGCGTCGCGATCGCGCGTGCGTTGGCACTCCAGCCGGCCATCCTGCTCATGGACGAGCCCTTCGGCGCGCTCGACGAGATGACCCGCGAACGGATGAATGCCGAGGTGCTGCGCATCTGGCAGCGCACCGGTACCACGATCGTCTTCGTCACTCACTCGATTCCCGAGGCCGTCTTCCTCTCGACGCGTGTCGTGGTCATGAGCGCGCGACCGGGTCGCATCACGCGCGTCGTCGACGTGCCGCTGCCGCAGCCGCGCGGCGAGGACACCCGTGAGGGCGCGCGCTACTTCCAGGTCGTGACCGAGGTGCGCGAGGCGTTGCGCGCCGGTGGTGGGCTCGGCGGGGAGCCGGCGCTGGCCTCCGAAAAGCGGCTCGCGGCCGAGGGAGGCATCGGTTGACCACGGCAGCGCCGTCCGTCGGCGTTCCCCTGCCTCGGCGTCCGGCGCGGGCCCAACGCGTCGGGAGCACGCTTCGCCACTACCTGCCGGCGGTCATCGTGTTCGTGGCCGGCATCGGCCTCTGGGAGGTGCTCGTCCGGGTCTTCGGAGTGCGAGCCTTCATCCTGCCGGCTCCGTCGGCGATTGCCGCTGCCCTGGTCGACAACTGGGGCGCCGGACGGTGGCCGCTCTTCCAGTCGGCGCAGACGACGCTCTTCGAGGCCCTCGGCGGGCTCGTCATCGGCACTCTGATCGGGATCGTGATCGCCTTCGCTGTGGCCCGTTGGGCCAACGCGCGCGACGCGGTACTGCCGTTCGCGGTGGCCGCCAACGCGATCCCGATCATCGCCATCGCGCCGATCTTCAATGCATGGTTCGGGGTGACGAGCCCGGTCTCAAAGATGATGATCGCCGCGCTGCTCGTCTTCTTCCCGGTCATGATCAACGTAACCCGCGGGCTCACCTCAGTGGAGCCCGCCGCGGTCGAGCTGATGCGTTCCTACGCGGCCTCGGAGTGGGCGATCCTGCGCAAGCTGCGCCTGCCGAACGCGCTCCCCTTCTTCCTGACCGCGCTGAAGGTGGCCACCACGCTCAGCCTGATCGGTGCAATCGTGGGCGAGTACTTCGGCGGCTCGTCGACCGTCATCGGCCGCGTCGTCGTGCAGTCGGCGTCGGCGCTGCGCTTCGACGTCACCTGGGCCGCCATTCTGCTCGCCGCGATCAGCGGAATCGCGCTGTACATGGCGATCGTGGCACTGGAGCGCGTCCTGATTCCCTGGCACCCATCGGTGCGGGGCGAGCAGCCCGGCTGAAGCTGAGGATAAACCACTGGCATCCATCGTGGCGCATGCCTAGAATCCGCCAATCACAACCGCCACCCCGAGCATCGGCACACGAGGAGTCCCAGCGCATGAAGCGATCACGAATCTGGCTCAGCCTGGCCACGAGCTTGATGCTCGTCCTGGCCGCTTGCAGCACCCCGAGCGCCAGTAGCACGGAGGTGCCCGAAGACAGCGCGGAGCCGACCGAAGAGAGCAGCACCGCACCCAGCGCGAGTGAGGCGGGTGGTGGCGAGGCCGCCTCGGTCCAGCTGCAGCTCCAGTGGGCGCCGCAGGCGCAGTTCGCCGGCTACTTCGCCGCAGTCGAGCAGGGCTACTACACCGAGGAGAACCTCGACGTCGAGATCCTCGACGGCGGCCCTGACGTGGTGCCGCAGCAGGTCGGCTCAGCTCCTGATGGCCCAGAGTTCACGATCAGCTGGGTGCCGAAGGTGCTCGAGGCGCGGGCATCCGGTTCGGACCTCGTCAACGTCGCGCAGATCTTTCAGCGGTCGGGCACCCTTTCCGTGGCCTGGGCCGATTCCGGGATCAGCTCTCCGGCCGATTTCGCGGACAAGCGGGTCGGCGTCTGGGACTTCGGGAA
>CAYYDA010000282.1:0-2030 GCA_964470495.1 uncultured Steroidobacteraceae bacterium
ACCTCGAGCGAATAGAGCCCAAGGCCCTCGAACTCTCCGGACAGCTCGGGCGCCACCCAACCGCGCTGAAGCTCCGAATCAGTCAACTGCCTCGGCCCTCTCGTTCGACTCGGCGATCAGACCATTGAAGGCGGACTGGAGCGATTCCTCCGTGAACCGGTCACTGCCAAAGGTGGCGTCCTCGAGGATGCCACCCGGATAGGCCAGGGCCAGAGTCGGGCAGATGCCGACCCCATAGACATTCGAGACGGCCCCGTCGCGATCCCACCCAACGGGCACCTCCCAGCCGCGCTCGGAGACGATGCGCTTCACATCCTCGATGTCGTCCCTGATGTTGATCGATAGGAAGTTCATCTGATCGGCGTAGCGCGAGGCAACGCGGTCAAACTCATCCTGCTCACGGAGGCAGTCGCCGCCCTTTGTGAACCAGAACGAGATTGCCAGCGGCTTGTCGAAGTAATCGCAAACGCGCAGCGCTCCGGGCTCTTCGATCAGGCACGCGGGGACTCGCCTCTCATCAGCTGGGCACGGGTTGTCTCCACTCTCGCAATCGTCCTGAAAGATGTTCGCGTCCCCAAGCAGGTCACCACGCGCATCGGGCACGGCGAACTCCGCCATGGCCTGACCACCCTCCCCCGTTTCGGTGCCCAGCAGCCCGGTTTCCTCATTTTGAATCGTGTTGTACGTCGCGTAGGCGATCAGCGCGACGAAGATCAGGCCGACGATCAGCGGGTAACGGGCACCAGGTGGGCGCGGCTGGCCCTCGGGCGCTCGACCGACCGGCGCGAGCTGGCCGGCCTGCGGGCGACGGCGCTCGGCCCGATGCCGCACCTGCCGAAGGCGCATATCCCGATCGTTGCCATCACCGGTACGAACGGGAAGAGCACGACGACCCGGCTCATCACCCATATTGCGTCGGAGGCCGGCCTCAAGGTCGGCATGACGAACTCGGATGGCATCTACGTGCGCAACGAGCTTGTCGAGGCGGGTGACTGGACCGGCTTTGGCGGGGCGGGGCGCGTTCTGGCCGAGCCGGGCCTCGACCTGGCGGTGCTCGAGACGGCGCGCGGCGGCATCCTGCTGCGCGGGATCGGGTACGCCGAGAACGACGTCAGCGTCGTGACGAACGTGACCGCCGATCACCTCGGCCTCCAGGGGATCGACACCGTCGACGAGCTGGCCGAGGTGAAAGGGGCGATCGTGCGGATCACGAAGCGCGATGGCTGGGCGGTCCTCAACGCCGACGACGATCGCGCGTGGGCCATGCAACGGCGGACGCGAGCCCAGATCTACGCCTTCAGCCTCGAGCCCCGCTCAGGCCGCGTCGAGCGTGCCCTCGACGAGGGTGGCCGGGCCGCCGTCCTGGACAGGGATGTGCTCGTCCTGCGGGCCTCCGGCCGGCGGCCGCGGCGCCTGGCCTCGGCGGGGGAGCTTCCCGTCACGATGGCAGGCCTCTCGCGCTACAACATCGCCAACGCGCTGGCTGCCGCGGCTGCCTGCGACGCCCTCGGGATCTCGGCGCCCCGCATCGCCCGCGGGCTGCGCTCGTTCGCACAGGACTCGGCCGGCAACCCCGGACGCCTCAACCTGTTCGAGCGCGGCGGCATCTTCGTGGTCATCGACTTCGCGCACAACGAGGCGGGGCTGGCTGGCCTCATGGACGTGGCGCGGGCGATCGCAGGCCGGGGGAAGGTGCGGCTCGCCATCGGCACGGCCGGCGACCGAACTGACGAGATCCTCACCGGGCTCGGCGTCATTGCCGGCGGAGTCGACGACCTCGTCATCGCCGAGAAGCGCCACTACCTGCGCGGCCGCACCCTCGAGGCCATGAACGAGCTTCTGCGGGCCGGCGCGCGCCAGGGCGGCTACAACGCCGAGATCCAGGCGCATCCCACGGAGACCGATGCGCTCGCCGCGCTCCTGGGCCGCGCCCGGCGCGGCGACGTGTGCGCGGTCATGACCCATGTCGAGCGCGCCGAGCTGTTCGCATGGCTGGAGGCAGAGGGATTCGCGCCGGTCTCCACGGATCG
>CAYYDA010000283.1:0-2029 GCA_964470495.1 uncultured Steroidobacteraceae bacterium
ACGCCAAGCAGGAGCAGTCGTTCCTGGAGGGCCGCATCGCCACGCTCGAGCTCCAGCTCCGCAACGCCGCGGTCATCGAGAAGGCGAACGGCGACAGCGTCGGGATCGGCTCGAAGGTCGTCATCAAGAGCGGCGACGGCGAAGAGACCTTCACGATCGTCGGGTCTGCCGAGGCCGCGCCGCGCGAGGGCCGCATCAGCAACGAGTCGCCCGTCGGCGCCGCGCTGATGGGACGCAAGAAGGGCGAGACCGTGACCGTCCAGGCACCGGCCGGACCGATCGACTACACCCTCGTCGGCGTCGGCTAGGGCCGGCTGTGTTCTGGGCTGACGAGCTCGCCGCGGCGGCCGCCGGTCCGCAGGTCGTCAACGACTCGAAGACCCCCTCTGGTACCGTCCACGTCGGCAGCCTGCGTGGGCCGGTGGTGGTCGACACCATCGTCCGCGCGCTGCGCGACGCCGGCGTTCCGACCGAGCTGCGATACGGCGTCGACGACCTCGACCCGATGGACGCCCAGGCCCTTCTCACACCGGACGCCATCGAGCGCTCCATGGGCGTGCCCCTGACGCACGTCCCGGATCCGGCCGGCGACTGTCACGCGTCGTACGCACGGCACTTCGCGCAGGTCTTCATCGACACCTTCGACGGGCTCGGCATCCGCCCGGACACCTACTACTGGATGAGCGAGATCTACGCGTCGGGCGCCATGGACCGATACATCCGAACCGCCCTCGACGCCGCCGCCACGGTGCGCGAGATCTACGTGCGCGTGGCGAAGGTCCGGCATCCCGACGAGTGGCACCCGCTCTTCGTCATCTGCGACAACTGCGGGCGGCTCGGCACCACCATCGTCACCGGCTGGGATGGCGAGCGGGTTCGCTACGAATGCCGCGCCGACCTGGTGAAGTGGGCCCGCGGTTGCGGGCACGCCGGCGAGGCATCGCCCTTCGGCGGCCGCGCAAAGCTGCCCTACAACGTCGATTGGGCCGCGAAGTGGGACCTGTTCGGCGTGACCATCGAGCCTGCCGGCAAGGACCTGTCGACGGCGGGTGGCTCGCGGGACCGATCCGACGCGATCGCGCGCGAGGTCTTCGGCAACGAGCCTCCGCTCAACGTGCCCTACGAGTTCCTCAACATCCGCGGCAGGAAGATGTCGACCTCGAAGGGGCTCGGGGCATCGGCCACGCGGATCGCCGATGTGATCCCGCCCGAGCAGCTGCGCCTGCTCTTCCTGCGTCCCCGGCCGAACACGGCGATCGAGTTCGACCCCGACGGGACCGATGCCATCCCGCGCCTCTTCGACGAGTCCGATCGCCTGGCCGCCGCCACGGCCGGCCGCGAGGTGCGCGGCGAGCTGCCCTCCGACTACGAGCGGCTCTTCGCCCTCAGCCTGGTCGAGCCCGATGCCGACGTCGCCACGGAGGCCACCGCCTACCGTCCGGCGTTCAGCCACCTGGCGCTGCTCGAGCAGATCCCGGGTATCGACGTCGTCGAGCGGGCGACCACGGAGAAGGGCGCGCCATTGACCGATCGCGAGCACGCCTTCCTCGAGGAACGCCGCGCGGCTGCACGTGCCTGGCTCGAGGCGTACGCACCGGACCAGGCACGCTTGGCCGTCCAGCGCGATTCCCTGCCGGTCGCCGCGGAGGAGCAGCTCGATGACGCCCAGCGGGCATACCTCGCCGTCCTCGCTCCCGCGCTGGAGGCGGTCGCGTGGGACGGGGAGAGCGTGCAGGGCGCCATCTTCGCCACAGCCAAAGAGCAGGAGCTGCCCGCCGGCCGCGCCTTCGCCGCGCTCTACCTGGCCTTTCTCGGGCGCAGCTCCGGCCCGCGCGCCGGCTGGCTGCTGGCGGCACTGGATCGCGACTTCGTGATCGGCCGCCTGCGGGAGGCCGCCACGGCAGGCGTCCGCTTACGATTGCGAGGCGGACGTCAAATGGTCAGTGCCGCGCCGTTTCAAGTTGTTCAGTGACGACGTCGAAGGTGAGGAAGCGATCGAACAGGGGCGCCTTGCGATAGAAATGCCGCT
>CAYYDA010000284.1:0-2015 GCA_964470495.1 uncultured Steroidobacteraceae bacterium
GCGCGCCAGGTGGTCGCCGAGCGAATGACGCAGGCGCACGCCCTGCCAAACGTCTCAAAGGCCCCGGCCATGCTCCAGCCCCTCTCGTCGACCAGCCGGGTGATGATGGTGGGGCTCTCGTCCGACGAAGTATCGATGATCGACATGTCGATCCTCGCGCATTGGACGGTGCGGCAGCGGCTGATGGGCGTGACGGGCGTAGCGAATGTGTCCATCTGGGGAGAGCGGGACCGCCAGATCCAGGTGCAGGTCGATCCTCAGCGGCTGGCCGACGCCGGTGTCACCCTCGAGCATGTCATCAAGACCGCCGGCAATTCGCTGTGGGTGTCGCCGCTGAGCTTCCTTGAGGCCTCGAGCCCTGGCACCGGCGGTTTCATCGAGACCCCCAATCAGCGGCTCGGTGTCCAGCACGTGTCACCGATCGTCTCGGCGGAGCAGCTGGCCGACGTTGCCCTGGATGCCGAGGACGGCGCCGATGCGGGCGTCCTGCGCCTCGGCGACGTTGCCAACGTGGTGGAAGATCACCAGCCGCTCATTGGCGACGCGCTCATCAAGGACGGGGAGGGGCTCCTGCTCGTCATCGAGAAGTTCCCGGAGGCCAACACCCTGGAGGTGACGCGCGGCATCGACGATGCGCTCGCTGCCCTCGCGCCGGGCATGTCCGGCATCGAGATCGACTCGTCGATCTACCGACCAGCCAACTACATCGAAGCGGCCAGTGGCAACCTGTCGTGGGGCCTGCTGATCGGTCTTGTGCTCGCTGCGATCGGCCTCGCCGCCCTGCTGCTCGATTGGCGCTCGCTGCTCATCGTGATGGTGGCGATCCCCGTATCGCTCACCGTTTCCGGCCTGGTGCTCTACGCGCTGGGCGCGACCATCAACGTCATGGTGATCGGCGGCCTCGCGCTCGCGCTGGTCGTGATCATCGACGACGCCATCGTCGGCGTTGAGAACGTGATGCGACGTGTCCGGCAGCCGCATCCGGAGGACGAGGGTCGCTCGAACACGGGCATCGTCCTGGCGGCCACGGTCGACGGACGTGGCGCGCTTGGATACGCCACGCTCATCGTCATCGCGGCGGCCGCCCCGCTGCTCTTCCTGACGGGCATCGCCGGCGCCTTCCTGCCGCCGCTGGCCCTGGCCTACGGGCTGGCGATGGTGGCCTCGATGATCGTGGCGCTGACCGTCAGCGCGGCGCTCGCCGCCGTCATCCTCCCTGAAGGACGTGGCACCCGCCACGAGACGCCGGCCGTCCGGTGGCTCCAGGGCAGGTTCCAGGCTGTCCTGTGGCGCCTCGTCAACCGCCCGCGGCCTCTCTTCCTGACCGCGGCCGTGGTCACGCTGGGAGTCGCCGTCCTGGTGGGCTCCAGCATGGTTCCAGGGCTCGGCATGGCGGCCATTCCCACCTTCAAGGATGGTGACCTCCTCATCCACTGGGATGGCGCACCAGGGACGTCGCGCACGGAGATGAACCGGATCGCCGCTGCGGCGGGCCAAGAGCTCCGAGCGATCGAGGGGGTTCGCAACGTCGGCGCTCATGTCGGCCGCGCGGTGTCGTCCGACCTCGTCGTCAACGTCAACTCCGGCGAGCTGTGGGTCAGCATTGACCCGGGTGCCGACTACGACACCACCGTGACGGCCATCCAGGAGACGCTTGACGGCTATCCCGGGCTGCGCCGCGAGCTCATCTCGTACCAGTCCGACCGGATCAACGAGGTGCTGGCCGGCGCGACCGACGATGTTGTCGTCCGCGTCTACGGCCAGGAGCTCGACGTGCTACGCACCCAGGCGACCCTGGTCCGCGATGAGCTGGCCGGCATCGAGGGGGTTGCGACCGCACTCGTCGAACCCGAGGTCCTGGAGCCGACCGTCAAGATCGAGGTCGACCTTGCAGCGGCACAAGCGCACGGGCTCAGTTCCGGTGACATCCGCCGGGCCACAACAACCCTGCTGTCCGGCATCGAGGTCGGCAGCCTGTTCGAGGATCAGAAGGTCTTCCAGGTGGTGGTCTGGGG
>CAYYDA010000285.1:0-2014 GCA_964470495.1 uncultured Steroidobacteraceae bacterium
CTCGATGAAGATCGCGTGGGGCATCGTTCCGGCCACTAGATCCGGGCCTCTGCCGAGGTCATGGCCGTCGTCGACGGGGCGGGCGCCGGCGCGATCCGGCGGCGATGACGTTGGGACGCGTCTGGACGCTGAACACGTTCGACGACTCGCTGCCGCGCCGGCCCTCGCCGTTCCCATCGCTGCCTGCCGCGGCGGCGTACACCTCGGAGGGGATGCTGCCGGGAGCGGCGGCGAGCTCCTCACGCAGGCGGCGCAGCTGGAGGATCTCGTCGCGCAGCGCGGCGGCGCGCTCGAACTCGAGGTTGCGGGCGGCCTCCTTCATCTGCGCCTCGAGGCGGCCGGTCATCGCCGCCAGCTCCGCGGGCTCCTTGCCGGCGACCTGCAGCTCGGCGCGCTCCTCGGCGACCCGGCGCAGGCTCTCGTGGATGTCGCGGATCTCCTTGACGATCGTCTCGGGAGTGATGCCGTGCTCGGTGTTGTACGCCACCTGCTTCGCACGGCGCCTGTCCGTCTCGTCGATCGCTGCCTTCATCGAATCGGTCACCCGATCGGCGTACATGAGGACCCGGCCGCCGATGTTCCGCGCCGCACGGCCGATCACCTGGATCAGCGACCCACCCGAGCGAAGGAACCCTTCCTTGTCGGCGTCGAGGATGGCGACGAGGGTCACCTCCGGCAGGTCGAGCCCCTCCCGCAGCAGGTTGATGCCGACGAGCACGTCGTACACGCCGAGACGGAGGTCGCGCAGGATCTCGATCCGCTCGAGCGTGTCGACTTCCGAGTGGAGCCACTGGACCTTGATGCCGAGCTCGGCAAGGTAGTCGGCCAGGTCCTCGGCCATCTTCTTGGTCAGGGTCGTGACGAGGACCCGCTCGCCGCGCTCGACCGTGACGCGGATCTCGGCCAGCAGGTCGTCGATCTGGCCGGCCGTCGGTCGCACGGTGATCGTCGGGTCGACGACGCCGGTGGGCCGGATGAACTGCTCCGCGACGCGCTCCGCGCGCTCACGCTCGTACGGGCCCGGCGTCGCCGACATATAGACGACCTGGCTCATGTGGTCCTCAAACTCCTCGAAGGTGAGCGGGCGGTTGTCGAGGGCGGATGGCAGCCGGAACCCGAAATCGACCAGGATCTCCTTGCGGGTCCTGTCGTTCTTGTACATGCCGTGGACCTGCGGGATCGAGATGTGGCTCTCGTCCATGACGAGCAGGAAGTCCGTCGGGAAGTAGTCGATCAGCGTCCAGGGTCGCGAACCCTCCTCCCGGCCGGCAAGGTGGCGCGAGTAGTTCTCGATCCCGGAGCAGAAGCCGACCTCGCGCATCATCTCCAGGTCGAAGATGGTGCGCTGGCGCAGCCTGGCCGCCTCCAGGTCGCGACCCTGGTCGTTCAGCCAGCGGACCCGCTCGTCCATCTCGGCCTCGATCTTCTCCGTTGCGACGAGCAGCTTGTCGCGCGGCGTCACGTAGTGCGAGGCCGGGTACAGGTTGACCTCGGAGCGCTCGGCGAGCACCTCGCCGGTGAGATCGTCGATCTCGACGATCCGCTCGACCTCGTCACCAAAGAAGTCGACGCGCACCACATACTGGCCGTGCGGCGGCTGGACCTCGAGGACGTCGCCTCGCACCCGGAACTTGGCCCGCCCGAGCGCGGCGTCGTTGCGCTGGTACTGGAGATCCACCAGGTGGCGGAGAATCCCGTCGCGGCGGTAATGGCCGCCGCGCTTGAGCTGGATCACCGTCGCCCCGTAGTCGACCGGCGCCCCGAGGCCGTAGATCGCGGACACCGACGCGACGATGATCACGTCGCGGCGCTCGAACAGCGCGCGCGTGGCGTTGTGCCGGAGCCGGTCGATCTCGTCGTTGCGGGAAGAATCCTTCTCGATGTACGTATCGGTCCGGGGCAGGTAGGCCTCCGGTTGGAAGTAGTCGTAGTAGCTGACGAAGTACTCCACCGCGTTGTCGGGAAAGAACTCCTTGAACTCCTGGTAGAGCTGCGCGGCGAGCGTCTTGTTGTG
>CAYYDA010000286.1:0-2010 GCA_964470495.1 uncultured Steroidobacteraceae bacterium
TTGTTCGTCGCATCGTGGATTGGGACTCCGGCGAACCAGTGGAGCGAGATGCCGGCCATCCGGCTCAGGATGCGCTTCAGCATCGGCCCGCCGATCTGGCGCCCGCCGCGCATGTAGCGGCTGCCGGCGACCACGGCGGCGCCGGCGTTCCCCAGCCGCGCCATCTCGTCGACGCGGTCCATCTCGTCGGAGCCGTCGGCCATGGTGATGAGCACCAGCGGCGCGGTCGACGCTGCGATCCCCGCCTTCATGGCATTGAGCACCCCGCGCCCCAGGTCGTTGCGGTGCAGGCGCACTGTGGGCAGCTCGGCCTGGAGCTCGCGAACGACGGGCACGGTCGAGTCGGCATCGAAGTCGTAGACGACCAGGATCTCGTGCGGCGTCGTCACCTCCGATTCGATCAGGCGCAGCGTCGGGCCGATGTTGTCAGGCTCGTTGTAGACCGGGATCACGATCGACAGCGCCGCGGTCATGCCGGCGCGCGGGCGTCCATCTCGCTGCGGATCCACGGGATCACCTCGTCGAGCATCTCGTCGAGCGTCGTGGTGGCTTCGAAGCCGAGCACCCGTGTGGCCTTCGACACGTCCGGCACCCGCAGCTGCACGTCGTGGGCAAACGGGTCGTCGTGGACGAAGGTCAGCGGCCGGTCGCCGTTGATCTTTCGCCAGATGGTCGTTGCCAGCTCGGCTACGGTCGTGCGCTGGGCGGTCGAGAGGTTGAAGTCGTCGTTGACGGCCTGAGACGACTCCATGGCCATGCGAATCCCTCGCGCGAGGTCGCCACCGTAAGTGTAGTGCCGCACCTGGCTGCCGTCGCCCAGGATGTGGAGGGGATCCTGGCCCCGGAGCACCTTGTTGACGAGGTCCGGCACCACGTGGGAGAGCGCCAGCTTCACGTTGCCGCTCATCACGTCGGTGTCGCGCAGTGCTCGCTTCTCCCCGATGCCGACGCAGTTGAACGGCCGCAGGATCGTGTACGGCAGGCCGAACTGCTCGTGCGCGCCCCTCGCGAAGTACTCCGACGCCAGCTTCTGGAATCCATAGGTGCTGATCGGCGGCGGGCTGGTCAGCTGCGCGCCCTCCGGCGTCGGGAAGACGGTGGCCGACTCGTAGACCATGCTGCTCGACAGGACCACGATCCGCTCCAGCCGGCCGGCCTTGTGCGCGTCGATGGCGGCATCGAAGGTCGCGGCCAGGATGCGCTCATTCTCGGCCAGCAGGTCGTAGGCGAACTCGTGGAAGTAGCTGATCCCGCCGATCATCGCGGCGGCAGCAACGACCTGGTCAACGTCGGCGGCGAGCTCTGTCAGGAGCGCGACATCCTTGGCGTCACCCTCCACCAACCGATAAGCCGGGTGGTCGTCGTAGCTCTTCGCCACGCGGCCGTACTTGCTGAAGTTGTCGATGCCGACGACCTCGTGGCCGTGGGTCAGCAGCTCGTCGACGAGATACCCGCAGATGAAGCCCGCGGCCCCGGTGACCAGGATCCTCACAGCCGGATGCCCTGGCCGGTCACGCCCCACACGTCGACCACATCTCGGCCGCCGATCTCGATGCCGCGATACTCCTTGTGCGGTGCGCCCAGCACGAGAATCTCCGCCTCATCGAGCACCTTGTCGAGCGGCAGCAGCCGCTGGTCGCGCACATAGGGATCCGTGCACAGCACCAGCGCGCCCTTCCAGGCGAGCAGCTTCCGCAGCTTGTAAGACAGGCTCGAGCGGATGTCATCCGACTCAGCCTTGAAGGCCATACCCAGGAGGCCGATGGTGCGGCCTCGCAGCGATCCGAGGCGCCGTTCCATGGCCTCCACGACGTATGCGGGCAGCCCTTCGTTGACCTGCATCGCCGACTGGCCGAGGGGAAAGTGGTCGGTGGTGAAAGCGGCGAGCTGCATCGTGTCCTTCAGCAGGCATGGGCCTGCGGCGAATCCCGGCCCCGGAAGGTCAACCGCACGCGGGTAGTTGTGCCGAATGGCGTGCAGGACGCTGTTGTAGTCGACACCGGCGGCATG
>CAYYDA010000287.1:0-2006 GCA_964470495.1 uncultured Steroidobacteraceae bacterium
TTCAAGACCGATGCATTCGTCCACTCTGCCACCCCTCCGCGCGGGCGCCATGGTATCGCGTCATCGGTCTCACGCCGAGTCCGCCTGCGGCGTTGGTCTACTGCACGTAGCCTGAGCGGGCGGCGGCGATGCTCGTCAACGTCGGTCCGATCCTGATCGCGATCTTCGCCGGCCTCTTCCTGGGCGAGGGCTTTCCACCGCGGCTGGTGGTCGGGTCGGCCATCGCCTTCGCCGGGACCGTCGTCATCGGGCTGGCAACCAGCGGCGGATCGACCGATGCCGCGGCGCCGATCGGCATCGCACTGTGCCTGGTCGCCGCCCTCGCCTACGCCGCCGGAGTCACCATCCAGAAGCCGATCCTGGGCCGCGTCCCGGCGCTCCAGGTCACCTGGCTGGCGTGCTGCGTGGGCGCCCTTGTCACGCTCCCGTTCCTTCCGCAGCTCGTCGGCGAGCTCGGCACGGCGCCGATGTCCGCGGTCGGCTGGCTCGTCTACCTCGGCGTCTTCCCGACGGCGATCGCATTCACCACCTGGGCCTTCGCCCTCAACCGCACGACGGCCGGGCGGCTGGGCTCGACGACCTACCTCGTCCCGCCGGTGGCGATCCTCATGGCGTGGGCCATCCTCGCCGAGGTGCCGCCTGTGCTGGCGCTGCTGGGTGGCGTCCTGTGCATCGGCGGTGTGATCGTGGCTCGCAGTCGCCCACGTGTCAGGCCCTCGGGCCGATGACCTCGCGGCCGCCGAAGTAGGGGCGCAGCACCTCCGGGATCGCAACCGTCCCGTCGGGCTGCTGGTAGGTCTCGAGCAGTGCAGCCACGGTCCGGGGCAATGCGAGCGCCGAACCGTTGAGGGTGTGGACGAGCTCGGGCTTCGCGCCGGCCTCGGGGCGATGGCGAATCGCCATGCGTCGGGCCTGGTAATCGCGGAAGTTGCTGACGCTGCTCACCTCGAGCCAGCGCTCGACGCCGGGCGCCCAGACTTCGAGGTCGTACTTGCGGGCCTGGACGAAGCCCATCTCGCGAGTCGCCATGAGCACGACCCGATAGGCCAGGCCGAGCCGCTGAAGGAGCTGCTCTGCACGCTCGGTGAGCCACTCGAGCTCGGCCTCCGATTCGCCCGGCTTCACGAAGCTCACCATCTCGACCTTGTCGAACTGGTGGACCCGCAGGATGCCGCGCGTGTCGCGGCCGGCGGCACCGGCCTCGCGGCGGAACGAGGCCGAGTAGGCCGCGTAGCGAATCGGCAGCTCGGTCGCCTCCAGGATCTCGTCGCGGTGCAGGTTGGTGACCGGGAGCTCGGCGGTCGGGATCAGATACAGGTCGTCGCGCGTGACGACGTACATCTGGTCTTCCTTGTCGGGAATCTGTCCCGTACCGCGCGCGCTGTCGGCGTTGACGACGACCGGCGGCCAGACCTCGGTCATCCCGTTTTCCGAGGTGTGGACATCGAGAAACCAGCTGATCAGGGCGCGCTGGAGGTTTGATCCCGCCCCCATGTAGACCGGCCAGCCCGAGCCGGTGATCTTCGCGCCACGCGCGTTGTCGATGATGCCGAGCGACTCGCCAAGCTCCCAGTGCGCCTTGCGGTCCTGCCGTGGCGGCGGCTCGCCCCAGGTACGGACGATGACGTTCGCCTCCTCGCCGCCGACGGGAACGTCGGGATCGGCGGGGTTCGGGATGCGCAGCATGGCGTCGTCGAGATCGGCCTGGACCGTGGCCAGCTCCGACTCGGTGGCTGCCAGGCGCTCGGTGACCCGGGTCGAAGCGGCCTTGAGCTCGGCCACCTCCTGTTCGTTCGCGTCCGCCCCGCCGCGCACTGCCACGCCGATCCGCTTGCTGGCGTCGTTGCGCTCGGCCTTGAGGGCATCGCCCTCACCCTGCAGCCGGCGCCGCTGTTCGTCGAGCGCGAGTGCCCGGTCGACCAGTCCGGCGTCCTCGCCCTTGTCGGCGGCCGCGCGACGCAGGAGGTCCGGCTCGTCGCGCAGCCGCCGGAGTCCGACGCTCACGC
>CAYYDA010000288.1:0-2004 GCA_964470495.1 uncultured Steroidobacteraceae bacterium
CGGGCAAGATCCCCGGCGGATTCATCAAGCGCGAGTCGCGCCCGTCAGAGGCGGCCATCCTGGCCATGCGCCTCACCGACCGGCCGATTCGCCCTCTCTTCCCGAAGGGCTACTACAACGACGTGCAGGTCGTCCTCACGGTCCTCTCGACCGACCAGGAGAACAATCCGGACATCGTGGCCCTCAACGGCGCCTCGGCGGCGCTGAGCATCAGCCAGATTCCGTTCATGGGACCGGTCGGCGCGGTCCGCGTCGGGCGCATCGGCGGCGAGTTCGTCACGAATCCGACGAACAGCCAGCTGAGCGAGAGCGAGCTCGACCTCGTCGTGGCCGGTACCCGCGAGGCGGTCATGATGGTCGAGGCCGGCGCCAAGATCCTGCCGGAGTCGGTCATGGCAGATGCCATCGCCTACGGCCACGCTGAGCTCCAGCACTCGATCGACCTCCAGGACAAGCTGGTCGCGTCGGCCGGCAAGCCGAAGAAGGTCCCCTTCATCGCGCCCAAGGCCTCGTCAGTCATGCAGCTCGGGCAGCTGCTGTCCGAGGGCCGTAACGAGTTCGTGGTCTTCGACCTCGAGACGACCGCCATGAAGCCCGAGAACGGCTACATCGTGGACGTCGCCGCCCTGCGCCTTCGTGACGGCCAGATCGTCGACCGGTTCGAGTCCCTCGTGAACCCCGGGCGACCGATCGTCGGCCACCAGGTGCACGGCATCAAGACCGATGACGTCGCCAATGCGCCGACCGCGTCCGAGGTGCTCGGCAACTTCGCCGACTGGGTGGGGGAGACCCCGATCGTCGCCCACAACACCGGCTTCGACGTCCCGTTCGTGCTGCGCCACATGCCGCCCGATCGAAACTGGAAGCCATCGGCGGTATTCGACACCCTCGAGCTGGGCTACCAGCTCTTCCCCGATGCCGGCGGCTACAAGCTGGCCGATCTGGTGCGTTTCGTGTTCGGTCGCGACCATGCGGCGGCACACCGCGCCATGCCCGATGCCGAGGCGGCCGCCGAGCTCTTCCTGAACTTCACGAGCGGCCTGGCCGAGCGCCTCGACGCGCTCCGCCAGGAGATCGCCGACGAGGTACGCCGGGCGCGCGAGAGCTATGACCGCGCCGAGCAGGGTGACCGGCTCGAGGACATCCGGCGCCGTCACGGCATCGGCTCACCGCTCATGGACGCCATCACCAAGGCCACGGTGCGTGAGCTCGTGCTCAACGAGAACATCCGGATCGACGGCCGCGACACGAAGACGATCCGCCCGATCAGCGTGGAGGTCGGCGTCCTGCCGCGAACCCACGGCTCCGGGCTCTTTCAGCGCGGCCAGACGCAGGCGCTCTCGATCGCCACGCTCGGCCCCTCGAGCAATGTGCAGCGCATGGACACGATCTCCCCGGAAACCGAGAAGCGCTATATGCATCACTACAACATGCCGCCCTACTCGGTGGGTGAGGCGAAGTTCATGCGCGGCCCGGGCCGACGCGAGATCGGCCACGGCGCCCTCGCCGAGCGGGCGCTGCTGCCCGTCCTGCCGAGCGTCGACGAGTTTCCGTACGTGATCCGTGTCGTGAGCGAGTGCGTCAGCTCGAATGGCTCGACCTCGATGGCCTCGACCTGCGGCTCGACGCTGGCGCTCATGGATGCCGGCGTGCCGATCAAGGCCCCCGTCGCCGGCGCGGCGATGGGCCTCATCAATGACAAGGAGACCGGCCGCTACGCCGTCCTGACCGACATCACGGGCAAGGAAGACGCGTACGGCGACATGGACTTCAAGGTGACCGGCACCTCCGAGGGCGTGACCGCCCTGCAGATGGACATCAAGGTCGCCGGGATCACGACGGAGATCATGCGGGACGCGCTCACCCAGGCCCGCGACGCACGGCTCCACATCCTGGGCAAGATGACCGAGGTCATCGGCGCCAGCCGCGAGGAGCTGAGCCAGTACGCGCCGCGCATCACCACCCTAAAGATCCCGGTCGACAAGATCCGCGACGTCATCGGCG
>CAYYDA010000289.1:0-2003 GCA_964470495.1 uncultured Steroidobacteraceae bacterium
GTCGGAGTCCAGGGACACCGGCGTGACGACCCCTGACCCTGTCAGGTGGGGCGGCCGGCTGTGCAGCTCGACGAGATACTGCTGTGGATCCACTCCGGACTCGCGGCCGCCCATGCCGGCGACGGCGTCGGCCACGGCAGCGGGATCGGCCGTCACACGCGCCACGATCGTCCGCGTGCGACGCTCCTCGAGGCGCGACGGCGAGCGCGCAACCAGGGCGACACCCGGATCGCGCGGGTCGAGCAGGAGGTAGTACCAGCGCTGGACCGGCGCGCCATACGACGCCGAATCGAGGAACGGGCCGCGCACGATGGTGGACAGGCCCACCCAGCCGAGCGCGCGCAGATCGACGACGTCGGCGACGCCGACCGGGGAGGGGCGCGGCTGAGCGGCGGTGATGTCACGCGCGTCCTCGATCGACCGCCACGCCCACAGGCCGAGCAGCGCAGCCAGCACCAGCACCCACGGAACGGCGCGTGGCGCGAACCAGGCGGCACCAGATAGAACGCGGCCGACGGCGTGGGCGAGCCAGCCGACGGCGGCCGCGGCACGGAAGACCGGCAGCATCATGGCGTCGCTACGGGCGTGGCCCCGGCACGCAAAAGCCCGCCGGCGATGGAACGCCGGCGGGCCTCGGCAATGCTGATGGACCTATGCCGGAACGGGCTCCTCGACGTGGCCGTACAGCGGCGTCTCGCGGGCAGCCTCGGTGAGCATCGGGTCGAGCATCTTTTGGACGGCCAGCGTATGGGTGCAGCCGCCGGCGGATTCGAACAGGTGGCAGTCGCATTGCCACGCATCGGCGTCGAGGGTGACGGTGTGGGTGCCGTTGTCACCGGCGAAGCTGGCGCGAACGGCCGATAGCTTCACGCGGTCAGGCTCGTGCGCATAGCGCATCGCCTTCTCGACCTTGCCGATCATGCTCGAATGCACGTCGCGGTTACCTCCATGGCGCCGGTGCCCGGCGCCCTACTGCGTGGTGTCCGTCGGGTCGGATCCGGTGGCCCTGGCGAGCCGCTCCTTGAGCATCGCAAGCAGTGTAACCGGCGTTGGATCGGTCTGGTAGAGGATTGCGAGATACACGCTCACGAGATCGCCGTACGCGACCCCGGTGAGGACTCTGGCCAGCGCCGATGGTCCATCGGCCCACACCTGGCTCCGGTTCGTTGCCCGCTCGCCCAGGAGCTCCTCGACGACACGGTAGCGCTCCGCGATCTCCGAAGGCTCTTCGCGGTCTCGCACCTGGACGACGTACAGCGCATCGCCGAGCTCGCGCGGGTTGAGGCTGCCCTCGATGGCATTGTGATTCGCCTCCGGCATCTGCTCCCAGGCGGCCCAGGCCTTGGCGTTCTCGTTGAGCTGCGTCTTCCAGCGATGCGCGACGGCCGCCATCGCGCCGTGGCCGTAGATGACCGGGATGCGGCCGAAGACCGCCCACGCCAGCTGTTTGGCCGGGTTCGCATCGGTCTCGACCGATGGGCCCATGCGCTCGAGGAGCTCCTCCAACGCGCTCACGACCTGCCCGAGATCGTCCGGGCGATCGATGAGGCCGGCGCGCGAGAGCAGCTCGTGGACGAGGCCCACGCCGAAGCCGATGGCCGCCCGTGGCTGCCCGGCGAGCCGGTACTTCACCAGCGGCAGGCCGCCCGTGGTGGCCGCGTCCGCCAGGCGACCGCCGGTCGTGATGACGGCGATCGGCAGGTTCCGTTCGCGAGCCGCGGCGAAGCCGGAGAGCGTCTCGGCCGTCTCACCCGAGTGGCTGGCGGCGACGATCAGGGATCGCGCCCCCACGCCTGCGGGCAGGCCGTAGTCCCGATGCACGATCAGCGGCACCCGCAGCCGGTCGCCCGCGGCGGCGGCCACGAGCTCGGCGCCGATGGCCGAGCCGCCCATGGCCAGGACGACGACCACGTCGACGTCGGTGTGCCGCTCGTCGAGCCGGACGGGAGCGGCCACGCGTCGCGCCTCCGACAGCTGGGCCGGCAGGGTGGCGACGCGGCCGA
>CAYYDA010000290.1:0-2002 GCA_964470495.1 uncultured Steroidobacteraceae bacterium
CACGCCGATGCCGAGGACCTCGCGCGTCGTGCATGCCGCGCCCGGCCCGACGCCGACGAAGATCCCCGCCGCGCCCTGGTGCATGAGCTGGTAGGCGGCCTCGCCGCTGACCGTGTTGCCGACCAGGACCGGCACCTTGAGTCCACCGGTCAGGTCCGCCAGCGAGAGCACGCGGCCGGCGGTGCTGATGTGGCGGGCCGAGGAGACCTGGGACTGCACCAGCAGCAGGTCCGCGCCGGCGTCGGCGGCGAGCTCCGCGTGATGCCAGGCCGATGCCGGCGTCGTCGCCACGGCCGCCACGGCACCGGCGGCCTTGATGCGAGTGATCAACGCCGTGATCAGCTCGTCGCGGACCGGTTGCTCATACGCCTCGGCCAGTACGTGAGACGCGGCCTGTCCGGTCTCCGCCGCGGCGACGCGCTCGATGATCGAGGAGGCATCCTCGTACCGGGTGTACAGCCCTTCGAGGTTGACGAAGGCAACGCCGCCATGGCGGCTGATGCGGACGGCGAAGTCGGCATCGGCAACCGCGTCCATGGCGGCCGCGATGAACGGGATCTCCAGGCGGAAGCCGGCGAGGTCGGTGGACAGCTCCACCTCCGCCGGGTCGATCGTGACGGCACCGGGAACCAGCGCCACCTCCTCGAACCCGTAGGCTCGGCGCAGGCGGCTCTCGGTCGCGTCGCGGACGGGCGCCTGGTCGATCAACGGGACCTCCCCTGGTACGACGAGCACGGGTAACAAAACGCCCGCGCGGCATGGCGGCGCGGGCTGCGGTCGGTGCGGATGGCGATGACGGCGCGGATCGGGTGCACGTGCGATATCGGTGCGGCTTTGGCGAAGTATAGGGCCGGGAGCCGCGGCTTGCCCCTCGTAACCGCCAGCGCGAAACGCGTCGCCCGCGCGCAGACGACGGAGATGGCCGATCATTGGCCTCATCGATAGACGAACTGCGGGGGATCCCGATGTCACGGTCCGTGGCACAGAAGATGGGCATCAGGGAAGGCGTGCGCGCACATTTCGTCAATGCCCCATCCTCGGCCTTGGCCGCCATCGAGCTGCCGGAGCTGGAGGTCAGCGAGCAGCTCAATGGCGACTTCGACTACATCCACTTCTTCAGCCTCACGCAGGCCGAGATGGATGAGACCTTCCCGAAGCTCAAGCCCCATCTCAAGCCGTCGGGCGCGTTGTGGCTGTCGTGGCCCAAGGGCAAGAGGCTGGGCTCCGACCTCGGCCTGCCCAAGGTCATCGAGATCGGCTACAGCCACGGACTCGTGGAGAGTACCTGTCTGCGGGTCGACGACACGTGGGCAGCTCTGAAGTTCACCCACCCGAAGAAGGGCAGGGTCTACAACAACCGCTACGGGACCCTGCCCCGCGCGTGACCCTCAGGCGGCGAGCTCGACACCGGCCGCGCTCGCATCGGCCGCGAGTTCCTCGAGGGCATCATCGGAGTCGACAAAGGCGTGGAGCAGGCCCATCACCCGACTCACGCCCAGCTCGGCGTACGCCCGAAAGAGATCCTGGCGGGGACTGCCGCCCGAGTGCCACTCCTCCGATTCGCGCCAGACGTGGACCGAGACGCTCAGCGATTCGGGGTCGCGGCCGATCTCCTCGCAACGCGAGCGGATGGTCGGCAGCGCCTCGCGCACCTCGTCGGGCGTCATGCCGTCCAGGTTGAGCTCGTCGGCGTAGCGGGCCGCCAAGCGCCATGTCACGTTCGGCCCGTTGCCGCCGACCATGATCGGCATGCCGGTGGGATTGATCGGCTTCGGAAGGTTGATGGCGTCCTTGACCGATGCGTATTCGCCCTGGTAGATCGCATGGATGTGCTTGCCCGGTTCGAGCATGCGGCTGATCACTTCGAGCGCGTCGTGGAGCATCGCCAGGCGCACCTTCGTCTCGGGGAAGCCGTAGCCGTACGCGTTCCACTCGTCCCGCTTCCAGCCGGCGCCGATGCCCAGCTCGAACCGCCCACCGGAGATGGTGTCGAGGGTGGCCG
>CAYYDA010000291.1:0-1998 GCA_964470495.1 uncultured Steroidobacteraceae bacterium
GTCAAGCGCCGGTCGAGCGGTATCCGATCTATTCGGCGAAGTCGACGATCAGCGGCGCGTGGTCCGACGGAATGCCGGGGTAGGTCGATGGCTTGCGGGCATCGCGGTCCCGCTCGGCGGAGGTGGCACGGGCGGCGAGCGGCGGAGAGACGTAGACGTGGTCGATCCGCATCCCGAAGTTCTTGTGGAAGTGGCCGGCGCGGTAGTCCCACCAGCTGAAGAAGTCCGCCTCCGGGTGGAACTGGCGCACGACGTCCACCATGCCCCACTCACGAAGCTTCGCGACCGCGGCCCGCTCGCGAGGCGAGACGTGGGTCGCGCCGTGGACCGCGTTGACGTCCCACACGTCGATATCCTCCGGCGCCACGTTGTAGTCGCCGCAGATGGCGAGCTCGGTGGCCGGGTCGTTGTCGTTCAGCCAGACCGATAGCCGGGCCAGCCATTCCAGCTTCTCGAGGTAGAACTCCGAGTCGACGACGCGGCCGTTCGGGACGTAGATCGTGGCCACGCGCATCGATCCGCACGTCGCCGCCAGGAAGCGGCCGCCGTCATCGGTCCAGCCGTCGGGGGTCGGGATGCCGGCGACGACGTCGCTGATGCCGATGCGCGACGCGATCGCCACGCCGTTCCACCGGCCGGGACCGTGGTGGACGAGCTCGTAACCGAGGGCGCTGAAGTCCATCAGTGGGGCCTGCGCGTCGGAGAGCTTCGTCTCCTGCAGGCACAGCACGTCGGGCTGGTTGCGCTCGGTCCAGGCGAGGACACGATCGAGCCGCGCCTTGAGCGAATTCACGTTCCACGTCGCCAACCGGAGGGGCATGTCCGGAGTCTAGCGGCGCCCAACCGCCAACCCCCGCTCCCTATACTCGACACGCGAACCGCGCTGCAACGCCCGTGAGGACCGGTCAATGTTCAAAGGCTTCCGCGACTTCATCACGCGCGGCAACGTCGTGGAGCTCGCGGTTGCCTTCGTCGTCGGCGCCGCGTTCGCGAGCGTGGTGAGCTCATTCGTCGCGGACATCATGACGCCGCTCCTCGGCCTGGTCGGCCTGCCCGACTTCTCCACGGCCGCCGTGCGGGTCGGCGAGGCGGAGGTGCGGTACGGCGCGTTCCTGAACGCTCTGATCAGCTTCGTCCTCGTTGCGGTGGCCATCTACTTCTTCGTGGTCGTGCCGATGGAGCGGCTCGAGAGCCCGACCGTGGCGCCGACCAAGACGTGCACCGAGTGCCAGTCCGAGATCGCGCTTGCCGCCAAGCGCTGCCCGATGTGCGCGCAGCCCCAACCGGCCGGGTAGCCAACCCAACCCCACCGAGCGAACCGTTCTGAGGGCCTTCGACATGAGGGAAGGGCCGGAGGGCCGTGCCCGATGCTGTTGCGACAGCCAGCACGCGGGAGCGGGTTGGACCGAGATCGCTGAATCGTTCCCTCGACGGTGACCATCCCCACTCGCGGAGAAGGAGCTCTGAAGCCACCTGTCCTCGATGTGAAAGGGCGTGTGGAGGCGTCAGACCTCCTTGTACTCGCCCTCGATGGTCTCGCCTTCCTCTTCGGACGCGGCGGCCTCGGCCGCTCCGTCGGCGCCGGCGGCGCCATCGGTCCCGTTGCCGTCTCCGCTGGAGCCGGTGGCCTCGTACGCCTGTGTGCCGATGCGCTGGAGCACCTCGGCCAGCTGGGCCTTGGTGGAGTCGACCACGCCGGTGTCCTCGCCCTTGAGCGCCTCGCGGACCGCCTCGATGCGGGCACTGACCTCCGCCTTGTCCTCGTCCGACACCTTGTCGCCGAGGTCCTTCAACAGACGCTCGCCCTGGTAGACGAGCGCGTCGGCCTCGTTGCGCGACTCGGTGGCCGCGCGGCGGGCGCGGTCCTCCTCGGCATGCTCGGCCGCGTCGCGGACCATCTGGTCGACGTCCTCCTTGGCGAGCATCGACGACGCGGTGATCGTGACCTTCTGCTCCTTGTTGGTGGCCTTGTCCTTGGCGGCCACGTTGAGGATGCCG
>CAYYDA010000292.1:0-1994 GCA_964470495.1 uncultured Steroidobacteraceae bacterium
CATCGGCGGCTGCCTCGCGGGCGTATTTCTCGTGCTTCTCGATCATCGATTCCTTGTCGCCGGTCCACTCCGCCTGGAGCAGCGCCGCTCGGACGATTCGCGCCATGAAGTTCGACCTCCGATGAACCCTGTCGGCAGGCACCGATGTCTGATTGGAAGCCGATACTCTACACCGGACCCCACCCCGATTCGCCATCGGTCATCCGGCGCCGATAGCCGGTAGGCTGGGCGGTACATGAACCTCGTCGATGCCGCCGTCCTGGTGCTCCTCGTGCTGGGGATCCTGTCCGGGATACGCGCCGGATTTCTTGCCCCGGTGCTGGGGCTCATCGGCGCCACCATCAGCTTCGCGGTTGCGCTCATGCTGGCGAGCGCGTTCCGCGAGCAGCTCGCGAACGTCGAACAGCCACTTCGCGCCGTCGCGACCTTCCTGGCGCTCGGCGCCTTCGTCCTCGTCGGCGAGGCGAGCGGAGCGACCCTCGGGTCGACGATGAGCCGCGGAATCCGCGGCGTCGGGCTCCGCCCGTTCGACGCGGTGGGCGGCGCCGTCGTCGGGGCCGCGCACGTGGTCCTTCTCGTGTGGCTGGCCGGCGGCATGCTGGCGGCCGGGGTCGCGCCGGCCCTGGGTTCCGCGGCACGCGATTCGGTGACGCTGCGGATCGTGGGGGAGCGGCTGCCCCCACCGACCGTGGTTGCGGGACGGCTCCTGACGCTGCTGGACACCACCGACCTGCCACCGCTGTTTGCGGGCCTCGAACCACCCCCTGCCCCGCCCGTCGACTTGCCGATCCACGAGGAGGTGCGCGCGCTGGCGGACTCGGCCATTCCCAGCACCGCCCTGGTCGCGAGCACCGGCTGCGGCGTGGGCGTCGCGATCGGAAGCGGATTCTTCGTGTCGCCGACGGACGTGGTCACGAACGCGCACGTCGTAGCGGGCGCCGTGGACACCACGGTCACCCTGTCCGGCGCAGCTCATGCGGCAATCGTCGTCGCCTTCGACGCGAACGCCGATCTCGCGCTGCTCCACGTGCCCGACGCGCGGGCACGGCCGCTGCAGCTGAGCGCCGACGCCCCGGAGCGCGGCACCACCGGCGTCGTCCTCGGATTTCCCGGCGGCGGCGAGATGATCATGACGCCGGCTGCGGTGACCGCGGCATTCGAGACCGGTGGACCAAACATCTACGGCGACGCCATCAACCAGCGCAGCGTGGTCGAGATGCGGACCCAGATCCGGCCGGGGAACAGCGGTGGCCCGCTCGTGGTCGGCCCTGGGACCGTGGGCGCGGTCGTCTTCGGCGGCTCGCGAGTGGCCGCCGACGTGGGCTATGCCATCGGCGCGGACCAGGCGCGGGCCAGCATCGGGCCGTACATCGGCTCGACCGCGGCAGTCTCCACCGGCGCCTGCCTGTAGGCTTGGCGGCACCGATGCCCTGGACCCGCCACGCCAAGATCGCCTTCATCGGCTCGCACTCGGTGCGCAAGTCGAACGCCGTCCACGCGTTCGCCTCGACAGTCGGGCGAGCCGGGCGCAGCGTCGAGGTCGGGCGCGAGGTCGTCCGCTTCAACCCGCTCGGCCTGAACGAGAGCGCGACCGCGGAGGCCCAGCTGTGGGTACTGGTCAGCCAGGTCCAGCAGGAGCTCGAGCTCGCCCATCGGGCCGAGGTCCTCGTCACCGATCGCTCGGTCGTCGACAACTTCGCGTACTACCTGCGCGTCACCGGCGGCGAGGATCCGTTCGGGGTCGAGCCGCTCATCCGACGCTGGGCCGCCACATACGACCTGAGCGTTCGGCTGCTGCCCGACGTCGGGCTCCTCGCGGATGGCGTTCGCTCCACCAACGACGCGTTCCGCGACGAGATCGAGGCCATCCTCGACCGCATCATCCCGATCTACCTGTCCCAGGACCGTTGCATCAGCGTGCCGGCCAGCCAGGTCACCGTGGATTTCGACTGGTGGGCCATCGCGGAACGGCTGGCCGGGATCGTGGGCGAGCC
>CAYYDA010000293.1:0-1968 GCA_964470495.1 uncultured Steroidobacteraceae bacterium
CCAGGCGGCGCGCCTCGGTGACCTGCGGGCCGCCATCGAGGAGGCGCACGCCTGGGGCCGGCCGGTCACCGACGACGCCGGCGCGCTGGCGGCGGCGGGCGTCTCGGTCCATACCATCGAGGGCGATCCCGCCAATCGGAAGCTGACCGAGGCGAGCGACGTCATCACCATGCGCGCAGTCCTGGCTGCCGCGGCCACGCCCCTTGACGGGTCCGCTCGTCCGACCGGCCCGAGGTCGGGGATCGGCTTCGACGCGCACCGCCTGGTCGAGGGCCGGCCGATGCGTCTCGGCGGGATCACCTGGTACGGCGAGCCGCGGGGGCCGCTCGGCCACTCCGATGGCGACGCGGTGCTGCATGCGGTGATCGACGCGCTGCTCGGCGCGGCGCAGCTCGGCGACGTGGGCACGCTCTTTCCGGCCGGCGAGGCGGAATGGGAGGGGATCAACTCGGTTGATCTCGTCACCTGGGCCATCGCACGGCTGGCGGAGGCGGGGTGGAAGCCCGCGAGCGTCGACGTGACCGTCGCAACAGTCCATCCGACGATCGCCCCGCGACGGGAGGAGGTCGTGGACCGCATCGCCCAGATCCTCGGGATCGGCCGCGAGGCCGTATCGGTCAAGGGGACGACCTCCGACGGGCTCGGATTCGCGGGCGAGGAGGGAATCGCCGCCTGGGCCGTGGCGACCGTCAACCGGGCCGAATGACCGAGTGGATCGGCGGACGCAGGCCGGTGGCCGAGGCGCTCGCCGCGGGTCGCGGGGCGCACCGGCTCCTTCTCTCGTCGACGGCGAAGCCGGCACCCGAGCTGCGCGCCATCACCGACGCTGCGCGTCGCATTCGCCTTCCCGTCGATCACGTGCCGGCGGATCAGCTGACCCGGATCGGCGGCTTCGATGGGCACCAGGGCGTGCTGCTGGAGGTCGAGGAGCGGCGCTGGGCCGACGTCGGTGAGATGCTCGCCCGCGCGCGCGCCGAGGGCCGCGAACCATTCGTGCTCGTGCTGGAGCATCTCCAGGATCCGACGAACTTCGGAACGCTGCTGCGATCCGCCGAGGCGGCCGGCGTCGACGGCGTCGTCTTCCCCGAGCGCGGCGCCGCGCCCCTCAGCGCCGCCGCCGTCAAGGCGAGCGCCGGGGCGAGCGAGCACCTGCTGATCGGTCGGCTGCCGACGATCGGGGAGGCGATCCACGAGCTCAAGGCCGCAGGGCTGCGCCTGGTGGCCGCGGACCAGGATGCGCCGGCATCGGCCTGGGAGAGCGACCTGGGCGGACCGCTGGCGATCGTGGTCGGCAGCGAGGGGAGCGGTCTGTCGGGCGCCACGCGCCGGCGCTGCGACCTGCTTGTCAGCTTCCCGATGGCCGGCCAGGTCGCCAGCCTCAACGCATCGACGGCCGGCGCGCTCCTCCTCTTCGAGGTCGTCCGCCAGCGCCAGTGAGCCCTTGTCGAGGGTCGGGGCCGGTTGGTAGATTGCATCCCGTGGGGGCTTCGTGCCGAGGAGAAGAGATGTCGTTGTACATGTCGCGCTTCAGCTACACGCCCGAGACCTGGGCTCGCCTGGTGACGAATCCGGAGGACCGTCGCGATGCGGCTCGCAGCTACATCGAGGCGGTCGGCGGGAAGCTGCATGGCTTCTGGTACTCCTTCGGCGAGCACGATGGCTGGAGCCTGTGGGAGGCGCCCGACAATGTCTCGATGGCCGCCGTCGCCATCGCGATCGGCGGCGGCGGAGCCCTGAGCAAATTCGAGACGACCGTGCTGCTGACCGTCGAAGAGACCATCGACGCGCTTCGACAGGCGCAGGCAGTCCAGTACCGCCCGCCCGGAGCCTGAGAGGCCGTGGGCCTGAATCGCCGGGGCGGCTATGATCGGTCGCGCGCCGAGGTAGCTCAATGGCAGAGCATCGGTTTTGTAAACCGACGGTTGTGGGTTCGACTCCCACCCTCGGCTCCAGAAACTGAGCACGGAA
>CAYYDA010000294.1:0-1966 GCA_964470495.1 uncultured Steroidobacteraceae bacterium
CCGGCGCCGTCGACCGACGCCTCGCCCTCGCCGATCAGCACGAGGGCCAGGTGGGCGAGCGGGGCCAGGTCGCCCGACGCGCCGAGGCTGCCGCGCGAGGGGACGACGGGATGGACGGCCCTGTTGAGCATGCCGATCAGGAGGTCGGCAAGGTCCACGCGGACGCCCGACAGGCCCACCGCCAGCGTGTTCGCGCGCAGCAGGAGCATCGCGCGCACCACCTCGTCGGGGAGCGGGTCGCCGACGCCCGCGGCGTGGGAACGGACCAGGTTGCGCTGCAGCTCGGCCGTCTGCTCGGGCTCGATCCGCACGTCGGCGAGATCGCCGAAGCCGGTCGTGACGCCGTACACGGTCGCGCCGTCGGCCACCAGCCGCTCGATCACGGCCCTCGACTCGCGCATGCGCCGCGCGGCATCGGGGTCGAGCGACACCGCCCGCCGGCCACGCGCCACCTCGATGACGTTGTCGATCGTGAGGTCCCGACCGGTGAGCGGAAGCGGCGGCATCGGTCCCTATACTACGCACCGTGCGACGGCTGCCGAACCTCACGCGTCGCCTCGTGATGAGCGACGAGGCCGCTCATGACCTGGGCGGTGCGGTGCCCAGCCCGGCCGCAGCCTTCCTCCTCGCCGTCATCGCACTCCCGGCGCTGTTCTGGCTCGTGATGCTCAAGCGCACGACCGTCTCCACCGCGCCCGAGGAATGGCTCATGTCGACCGTCGTGCCGGCGCTGCAGACGTGGGTCGGCACGAACGTGCCTCCGCTCGAGATCCTCATCGTGGCCATCAGCGCCCTCGGCAGCGGCTGGTTCGTGGCGCTCGCATTCGCGGTCCTGGGCCTCTTCGCGCTCACCCGCGGGCGAAGCGACCTGGCCCTCCTGCTGGCGCTGGGCACGCTCTGCTTCCCGATCGAGTGGATGCTCAAATACTTCACCTCGTCGGAGGCGATCAGCCTCGGGGCGCTCGTGAGCGCCATCGTCAACATCAACGAGATCGGCCTCGACGACATCGCCGACTTCCCTGCGGGTCATGCCCTGCGCGCGACGGTCCTGTACGGCCTCGCGGCGTTCTGCGTGGCGCGCCTCGCGCATGATCACCGGCAGGGCCAGGTGGCGTACGCGGTGGCCATCATCCTCATCGGCGCCATCAGCGCCACGCGGATCTACCTCGGCGCGCACTACCCGATTGACGTCCTCGGCGGCTGGATGGCCGGCGGTGCTCTGGTGGCCATCCTCGTCGCGATCCACGTCCTGAATGTCGACGAGCGCGCTCGCGCCCGCGCGCTGGCCGAGGCTGCAGCACGACCCGGCGGTCGACGCGTCGCCGTCCCGCGCCGGAAGCCGATCGAGGGCTGAGGCGCTGCTCGACTTCATCGATCGCGAGGTCATCCCGTTCGTCCTTGAGATGTACGACGCCGTCGGCTATGTCGGCGTCGCCGCCGCCGTGGCGCTCGAGACGATCGTGGCGCCCATCCCGTCGGAGGTCATCCTGCCCATGGCGGGATGGAAGGTGAGCCAGTCCGCGGCCGACGCCTCCGTGCTCGAACCGCTGACCGGGCTGCCGTGGAACATCCCGCTTGCCGTCATCCTGGCCACCGTCGGCAGCGTCATCGGCGCGCTGGTCGGCTACGCAATCGGCGCATGGGGCGGACGCCCGCTCCTTGACCGATACGGCCGCTACGTCGGCATCGGCGCCGAGGATCTGGACCGGGCTGATCGCTGGTTCGACCGCTGGGGCTCCTGGGCCGTCTTCCTCGGCCGAATGGTCCCGCTGGTGCGCACGTTCGTCAGCTATCCCGCCGGTATCAGCCGCATGCCGATGGGCCGCTTCCTGCTCTTCAGCACCCTCGGCTCGCTGCCGTGGAACGCCGCGCTCATCTACGCCGGGTTCGTGGTCGGCGAGAACTACCCCGAGATCGAAGCGGCCATCAAGCCATACGAGTACGTCATCTACGTCGTCGTGGCCGT
>CAYYDA010000295.1:0-1964 GCA_964470495.1 uncultured Steroidobacteraceae bacterium
ACGCGCGCCGCCGCCGTCCGCGCGTCCTCGTCGGCCGGCGTCCCGTCCACGTCGTCCGCAGCGTGGGACCACGGTGGGCGCCCGCGGGACGGCGAGGGCATCAGCTCCCCCGGCAGGGGCCACGTGATTCGACCCGGCACGCCGCCGCGCAGCGCGTATGCCTCGTCCACTCCGATCGCGCTGATGACGCGCTCCAGGGTACCGGCGGCGCGATCCGGCTCCCCGGAGGCGGCCAGCGACTCGGCCTCGATGAGCAGGACGATCGGCAGGCGGCGCTGCCCGCTCGAAGGTCGCACGGCGTCAAGCGCAGCGCGCGCGCCGACGAGCCGGCCCTGCCGCCATAACGACTCCGCCAGGAGCACGCGGAGCGCGTCGAGCTCGTCGTCGCCGGTGGTGCCGTCCGCCTCGCGAGTGGCGATCCGGTGACGAACGGTCCCCTCCGCCAGCGCGGGAAGCCCGGCGTCGAGCTGCGCCCGCGCAAGGCCCAGCTCATCGGCCACAAGGTCGATCGAGTGGACCGTCTCCTCCTCGCCGACCTCGGCGGCGTCCACTCCATCAGCGGCTTCGTCGACCGCCGCGGGAGGGTTGACGACCTCCTGATCTGCAGCATCGGGGGCGGTGTCCGCCGCCCGTGCCTTCCTGCTCCTCGCCGCGGTCATCGGCGCAGGGCGCGCTCGAATCGCGAGCGGGAGCGGAAGGGCCCGAGCACGGCGAGGCGCGCTTTGGCGGGATCGAGGTACGTGCGCGCGACCCGGAGCAGATCGTCGGCCGTAACCGCATCAAACCGCTCGATTACCTCCTCCACCGTCAGGATGCGGGGAAGGAGCGCCTCGCCGGTGCCGATCCATCCGGCCACGGCCCCGGAATCCTCCATCCGCAGCTCGAGCCGCCCACGCGTGTACGCTCGCGCGCGGTCGAGCTCGGAGGCCGCAACGGGCTCCGAGCAGATCCGATCCAGCTGGTCGAGGATCGCGGTGACCACCACGCCGGCGTCGTCGGGGTCGAACCCGGCGTGGATGCCGAACGTGCCCGCATCGGCATACGAGGCGCTGAAGGTCGAGACGTCGTAGACGAGGGACCGGCGCTCGCGCAGGTCCAGGAAGAGACGGCTTCCCATCCCGTCGCCAAGCACGGCGCCCAGCAGGTCGAGCGCCCAGCGCTCGGGGTCGTCTCGCGCGACGCCGGGCATGCCGAGGCACAGGTTGCCCTGGCTGAGGCGCCGACGTGAGACCCGCAGCGAGCCGGGTGGGGCTGGTGTCGGAGCCGAGACGGCGTGCGGGGTCGCGGGACGCCGGCGACCGTCGAGCTCGGGCCCTGCTGCCTGCCAATCGGCGCTGCCCCGGACGACGTCATCATGGTCGATGGCGCCGGCCACAGCCAGCACGATCCCCGACGGCTGATAGGCGCCGCGCCAATGCTCGACCACGCCGTGGTGGGTGGCGCGCCGTACCGATCCGATCGTCCCGGCGATCTCGCGACCGAGCGGGTGGCGGGCATAGAGGAGCTCGTCGAAGAGCGTGAAGACGTGGTCGGACGGTGAGTCGACGTACATCCGGATCTCGTCGACGATGATCGGCTTCTCGGCCGCCAGGTCCCGGCGGCGAAGGAGCGGGTGCAGCGCCAGCTCGCTCACCGCGGTGAGCGCCACGTCGAGGTGCTCCGCCGGCACCTTCGAGCTGTACACCGTCAGCTCGCGGTCCGTGCTGGCATTGACGCTGCCGCCGATGCCCTCCACCAGCTGCGAGAGCGACCCGGCCTCCGGATGCGCGCGAGTGCCTTTGAAGACGAGGTGCTCCAGGAGGTGGGAGAGGCCGGCGTGCGCCTCGTCCTCGTGTCGCGAGCCGACCGGCACCAGCAGCACGACGCTCGCGGAGCGGGCGCCCGGAAGGGACTGCGTGACGACGCGCAGGCCGCTGGGCTGGACGGTCCGTTGGTGCTGGACGGCTGCGCGCAGACGCGCCGGT
>CAYYDA010000296.1:0-1963 GCA_964470495.1 uncultured Steroidobacteraceae bacterium
CAGCCATGGGGCCGCTGCGGTCATCGCGGCGAGCGCGACGCCCAGCCACAGCTCGGGGCGCCCGGCCGGGTCGGCCGCCAGCGGCTCGACCAGCCGTGGGCCGATGACGTCGGTGAGGGCGATGACTGCGAGGAACCCGGTCGCAAGGCCGGCGAGGAGGTGCTGCGACCAGCTGAACAGCCGCCGCTCGCCGAGCAGAGCGCCGAGGACCACGAGCGTGGCGATCGCAGCCACCCAGGTGGCCACGACGTCGGCCGTCTCCGTGCCGAAGAAGCCGTTCATCCCACGTCCCGTGCCCGAATCGCGCCGAGGGTGGTCATCGCCCGCGACACGAGCGCCTGGCCGAGCACCGCGACCGCTGCGAGCACGCCGAGCAGGATCGCGAGGGTTGACGGCTCGCGACCCTCCACCGGCGACGACGGTCCGTCCAGGTCGAGGCCGGCGCGATAGGCGGCGCCCTCGCGCGGCGTGATGAGCGCTGCGTCGAGCTGGCCCGAGGCGAGGTACGGCCCGACCTCCGGCAGCAGGATGACGGGCGTCACCGCCATCAGCGGTATGTCCCGGACGCGCGGGAGCACCTGCTCAACCCAGCTCCTTGGGCCCAGGTCGTTGCCGCCCACCACCACGATCGCGTCGTACCGCTCGGAAAGACCCTGCGCGAGGTCGACCAACCCGGCCTCCGCGCCGGCGACAAAGCCGAGGTCGGCGAACGCGCCCGCGTCTCCTCCCGCCCGCTCCAGCCGATCCCGCTCGGCGATGGCCAGCGCGCGTCCCTCGGCCGTCAGGCTGACGAACGCCAGCCGCGCGTCGCGGTCCAGCAGGTCGGCGAAAAGGGCGCGCACCGTGGGTCGCACTTCGGCGTAGGTGCCGAGGTCCGGATCAAAGCCGACGAGCACGCTCGCTCTGTCGGGAAGGGCATCGAGCACAGCCGCCATGCCGTCGGCGGCCCGCGGGTCGGGCGTGCCGAGACGCAGCCAATCGGGCGTCGGGATGGCCGTGCCGACGACCAGCGCGGCGACCAGGGCCGCCGGGCCCACCCATCGCAGGAGCCGCACGCGATCACTCATCGGCGGAGCCGATGCCCAGCAGGGTGCGAGCCGCGAAGACCGCGGTGAGCAGCCCCACGCCGATGAGCAGGCCACGGAAGACCGCCCCGATCGGCACCGCCAGCGTCCAGTCGGCCGCGCCCGCGAGCCAATCGCCGCCGGCACCCGCCACCGGCACCAGCAGCACCAGCGTCACGAGCGCGGATGCAACCAGGACGATCGCGCTCGGGCTGCGGCCCGCCAGCGACCGCCGCGCGGCGACCAGGGTCGTGACGAAGAGGAGCCCGAAGAGGGTTGCGCCGATCGGGATGAGCAGGGCGGTCAGGAGCCACCGCACGGCCGGATCGGCCGAGCCGTCGGCGCCGGGACGCAGGCCGGCGACCAGCATCGCGCCCATGCCCGCGAGGACGAGAACGGCACCCACCGGGTCGCCGCGGCGCCGCCAGAGATCACCGGCGCGCCGTGCGCCGAGTGCCGCCACGGCGGCGAGAGCGGCTCCGGCCGCGACGAGGATCGCGGCATCCACGACGACGCCCGCCACCTGGCCCAGCGCGTCGTTGACCACCAGCAGATCGGCGAGCAGCAGCACGCCGACGATCACCACGAACGCCGTGAAGGTGGGGCGCCTCACCCCCCGCCGGCTCCGCCGAGAAGGTCGCCCGGATCGGCAATTCCGGCCAGGGCAAGGATCGATCCGAGGAGGAGAATGAAGAGGGCAACCCCGATGAGGCGGTTGGCAGCCATCACCATGGTCCGTTCGTCGACGGCGGCGCGCAGGTCTGCGGCGGCCTGATACGGCTCGGGGCCGATGAGCGCCTGGCTGCCGCCGAGGAGCAGCGAGGATGCCTGGCCGGCCTCGGCGCTCGCGATGGCGAGGGAGCCGGCGCCGCCACGGAGGCCGTCGAGGTGGAGCAGCG
>CAYYDA010000297.1:0-1956 GCA_964470495.1 uncultured Steroidobacteraceae bacterium
GCCGCCAGCGTGTGGCGAATCTCGAGATGGAGTCGTCGGCACTCTTCGTGCTGGCACACCTGGCGGGACTGCGGTCAGGGACCGTCTGCGCGGCCTACGCGCAGCGGACCGACGGCACGTTCCTGGAAGGCGCGGCAAAGGAGGCCGCGGAGGCACGCTGCATAGATGCCGGACTGGCCGGCATCCACCTGCTCTGGCAGGTCGACGCCGACGGCGGCGATTACCTCGCCCGTCGCGGACCGACGCTCGACCGACAGGCGGGGGGACCTCAACCACCGTCCGGCACCTGAGCCGGCGACCAAGGGAGGCAAGTGAACCGATGGCGACCGAGGCCTACTGCGTCAAGTGCAAGGCAAAGCGTGAGATGCAGAACGAGAACAAGATCACGATGAAGAACGGCAAGCCGGCGACCGAGGGCCAGTGCCCGGTGTGCGGCACGAAGATGTTCCGGATCGGCGGCTGACCTGAACCTTCTCGCTCAGCGAGAGAGGCGCGCCGGTCCCCCGGCGCGCCTCATTTACTGCCCGGCGCTCGCCTAGAATGGGGGAACGTGGACGAGCTCGCCGATCGGCCGATCCTGGCGATCGACTTCGGAGGCACCCAGATCCGCGCGGCGCTCATCACCCCCGACCTGTCGGTCCATGCACGGCGTGCCATTCCCACGCGTGACGAGGATGGGGTCGAGGCGGTCGTCGCCCGGATCTGCGATGTTGCCGCCGAGGTCCATGAGGCTGCGCAGGCTGCCGGCATCGCAGCGCCGATCGCCATCGGGATCTCGGCCCCCGGCCCGCTCGATCCATGGCGCGGCATCGTCGTGTCGCCCCCCAACCTCGCCGCGTGGCATGACGTGCCGCTCGCCGCGAGCGTGAGCGAGGCGCTCGACCTCCCGGCGTTCCTCGAGCGCGACACGAACGTCGCCGTCCTCGCCGAGTGGCGCAACGGGGCGGCACGTGGCGGCGGGACCGTCGTCTACATCACCGTGTCGACCGGCATCGGGGGCGGCGCCATCATCGACGAACGGCCGCTCATCGGTCCCGACGGCATGGCAGGAGAGATGGGCCACATCGTCGTCGAGCTCGATGGACCGATCTGCGGCTGCGGTGGCGCCGGCCATGTCGAGGCGATCGCCTCTGGCACGGCCCTGGCTCGCGAGGCACGCGCGCTCGTGGAGGCCGGCGACTCGCCCCGGCTCCGCGAGCTTGCGGCCGACGGCTCCGAGATCGACGCCGAGCTGCTGGCGCGCGCGGCCGACGATGGCGATGCCGCTGCGGCCAGGGTCGAGGCGCGGGCGTGGACGGCCGTCGGTGCGCTGTGCGCATCCCTCACCAACGTTCTCAATCCAGACGTCATCGTCATCGGCGGCAGCATTGCCGAGCACCGACCGCACCTGCTTGAGGTCGCCCGCCGCGAGATCGCGACCCGCGCGTTCGCCGTCCCGGCATCTCGCGTGCGGGTGGTGCCGGCTGCGCTCGGTGACGACGTATCACTGATCGGCCTCCTGCCGATCGTCAACGAGCGCATCGGCGACCCGGCCTTCGCGGGCGGGTGGCATCGGCCGCAGATGGCGGCAATCGCAGAGCAAGGAGCACTCCGTCCGTGAGCACCCGCATCGGCATCAACGGCTTCGGCCGCATCGGCCGCCAGACCCTGAAGGCCATCCTCGAGCGACACGGCGACGCGCTCGAGGTCGTGGCGATCAACGACCTGGCCCCGACCGCCACGAACGCGCACCTGTTCCGCTACGACTCGACCTACGGGCGCTACGACGGCGAGGTGACCTCCGGCGAGGGCACGATCACCGTCGACGGCCACGAGATCCGCGCGTTCAGCGAGCGGGATCCCGCCGCTCTGCCGTGGGGCGACCTGGGGGTCGACATCGTGATCGAGTCGACCGGCATCTTCACCGACGCCGAGAAGGCCTCGGCCCATCGCACCGCCGGTGCGCGCAAGGTGATC
>CAYYDA010000298.1:0-1952 GCA_964470495.1 uncultured Steroidobacteraceae bacterium
TCCGGATTGACCGATGGCCACGGCTCCAGCTCGCCCGCCAGGAACTCGGGGCGCAGCCACTCGCCGTACTGGAGCTCCCATCGGGGTGGATAGCGCCACGGCCGAACCTCTGGCAGCGCGACCACGGTGAGCTCAAGCGGCCGCCACGGTGCGGGCCGCAACTCGCGGCCCGAGATGGGCAGCAGGCCACCAATGAGCTGGCGCTTCTCGTCCGGCGTCAGTCGCCGACCGGCCACGACGAAGAGGTCGAGGTCGCTATCGGGTCGCAGCCCGCCGCCAACGGCCGAACCATAGACGTAGGTGCCGAGCATGGTGTCGGCCTCAAGGACCTGACCGATGACGACCAGCGCGGCCTCGAGCTGCTCACCCGCGGCGTTGTCCACCCGACGATCTTAGGATCCCGGCCCGCGCAAGGCCTCTCCTCGGTCGTTGCGTCTTGACAACAGGGCATATCGTGGCAATCCACCGCGGTGCCCCGCGCCCGAATCCTTGCAACGTGCCCGGGAGCTGATCGTGGATGCACCTGTGCGTGACCTGGCGGCCCTGGCGACGATCGCGCTGCTGTCCGTGGCCGTGGTCCAGGTCATCGTGCTGGCGCGGCAGCGACGGAAGCTCGAGGCGCGCCTGAGCCGGGCGCAGGATGAGGCGAATGTCCTCCGCCGTCGCCTCGCCGATGCAACCCGCCCACCGACGCAGTTCGCGCGCATGCGCCTGCGCGAAGAAGCGATCTACCGCTTCGGCCGGCTGCGCCGCGCAGTCCCCCGCCGGCCGAGGACGCCCGCGCTGACCGAGAACGTCCACGACCTGACCCATTGACGTTCCTGGGGCGCGCTGTCTCACGTTTAGTCATCAGGAGGCCGTTCGATGCCGCAGTTCTCGGTCAATCCATCGCGGGTCGATCCGTACAAGAACTTCAAATTCAGGGTGAAGTGGGAAGGTCGCTATGTCGCGGGCATCTCGCGGGTGAGCGCCCTGCGGCGAGTCACCGACGTCGTGGAGCACCGAGAAGGTGGAGACCCCAGCTCGGTTCACAAGAGCCCCGGCCAGACCAGGTATGAGCCCATCGTCCTCGAGCGGGGCGTCACACATGATCCAGAGTTCGAGGAATGGGCGAACAAGGTTTGGAGCTTCGGATCCGGTCAAGGCACCGAGGTTTCGCTCAAGGACTTCCGGAGGGACATCCTCATCGAGCTGTACAACGAGGCCGGTCAGCTCGTCATCGCCTACAAGGTCTACCGATGCTGGGTCTCCGAGTTCCAGGCCCTCCCCGACCTCAGCGCAAACATAAGTGGCGTGGCTCTCCAGTCCATCAAGCTGGAGAACGAAGGCTGGGAGCGCGACGAGGCCATCACTGAACCGGAGGAGACATCCCGGTAGGCTCGCCGGCGGCGTCCGACGTGCCTCTCTCCTTCTTAGGCCGAGGAAGGTATCGAGAACTCGCGCATGAGGTCGTCGATGTCGGCGACGGCTTCGATGTTCAGCAGGAGCTCGAGGGCACGCTCTGCAGCGTCATCCGGCAGCGTCCCGGCCGTGGCCAGGCGGAACTTCGTCACGATCTCGTCGGTCGTCAGCGGGTCGTCGGCGTCGCCCTTGGGAACGTCGCGGCGCACGGTGACCTGTCGCCCATCGGTGAGGTCGAGCGTGATGGCTGCGCCGGTGACCGGAAGCGTGTCGTCGACTTGCACATGGATACGGTCGGCGGCGAAGGACTGAACGGCGGGATCGGCGATCCGATCCGGCTCGAATTGATCCAGCCAACACGCACGGTCATGGAGCACGACGGCGGCGGCATACCGAGTCGAGAGAAGGGCGCGGAAGCGATTGTCCCAGCCCATCTCTCCATGCAGCTTGTACGTCGTCTCTGAGAGGGAGATCGTCATGCGTGCGACGTCATCGGGCCTCACGTCGTGTGCCTCGATGAGGTCGAAGACGGCGCTCACCACCGCCTGGAT
>CAYYDA010000299.1:0-1944 GCA_964470495.1 uncultured Steroidobacteraceae bacterium
TGGCTGCCGTAAGGCTCTCCCCAGTTCTCAGGCTCGTCTGGTTCGTGCACCGATGGGCCTACCGGCTCAGCGGTGGGCGCATCGGTCCGCGGATGAACGGCTTCGAGATCCTGATGCTGACCACGCGAGGACGGCGCAGCGGCGAGCCGCGACGGGCGGCACTCCAGTCGGTCGAGCATGAAGAGGGCTGGGCAGTGATCGGCTCGTTTGCGGGCGAGGAACGGCACCCGGCCTGGTGGCTGAATCTGCTGGCGCAAGCATCGGCCGACGTCCAGATCGGCAGGACGCATGCACGGGTTCGTGCGCGCGAGGCGACCGGGGCAGAACGGGAGGAGCTCTGGGCCCGGTTCGTGGCGATCGACCCCGGCTACGCCGAGTACGAGCAACGCACCACTCGGGTCATCCCAGTTGTGGTGTTGGAGCCGCAGCAGCCCTAGGCGGTCGCGTTGGCCGAACCCCGTGGGACGGCGCTCAGTTCTTGGAGCGGCTGAACCGTTCGTCCGCTTCACCGTCGAGGGCCCGCTTTCCATCCAGGACCGCGACGAGGGCTGCCCCGAACAGGATGATCACGCCGACCACCAGGGCCCACGTCGCCATCAGCGCGACGCCGGCGAGCTCGCCATAGGGCGTGCGGAAGACGCCGAGATCGGCGAGCTGCCCGAGGCCGGCCTGCGCCAGGCGGATGCCCACGGCCGCGACCGCAGCGCCCACCGCAGCGTGGGTCCAGGAGACCGGCTCACGCGGGAGCAGCTTGTAGGCAGCCAGGAGGAACGCGACGAGCAGGACCGCCGGAACGAGATGCCAGTCGAGCAGCCAGAGCCCTTCCGACGAGCCGCCGACGCCGAACAGCGCCGATACGGCCGCTTCGCCGAGCGCCGCCAGGGCGAGCAGCGTGAGCGTGACGAGTAGCATGCCCAGGCGCAGCACCTGTCGCCGGACGAAGGTGAGCCCATCGACGCGGCGCCACAAGACGTTGATGGCTGACGTGAGCGCTGCGAACGCGCGGCTGCCGCTGAAGAGCAGCAGGATGACCGACACGACCCCTCCGAGCGGGTCGCTCGGCCTGAAGGCGACAATGCCCTCGAGCAGCTCCTGCTCTGCCGGGAGGTACTTGGCCACCTGCTCGAGCACGAACGCCTCCGCCTGATCGGCGGGAACGAAGACCGCTGCCACCGATGCCGTCGCTGCCACGAACGGCGGCACGGAGAGGAACAGGTAGAGGCCGATGGCGCCGGCCCACGAAAGGCCCTGGTCATCGGCGAAGAGCCTGAGCGTGGACCAGAGCGTTCGCCAGGCGGCCCGGGCCTGCGCGGCCACGTCGCTCGCTGTCATTTCAGAGTGTGCTCATGCCTCCTGCATGATGACGGGAACCGGCCGGGCACGAGGAAGGCAAGCCGCGTACCAAGCAGCGTGGCACGGTGGTTGCCGAAGCGTCGGACATGGCTCTATTCGCACCCCTTATCGCCTTCATCGGCCGCCAGGTCGGTCGGATCGTGCAGATGGCCTTTGGGTGGGCCACGATCCTCCTCTTCGGACGCGTGCCGCAGAGCAAGCAGCTCCTGCTGGCCGGCGTGGCGCTCGGCTCGATCCTGTGGGTCGTCACGCTCGTCGGCGTGCTGGTCCCCGACGCCGGCGCGTGGCTGATCGCGTTCGTCCCGGCGCCCGACTTCGTCGACGAGGGTGTCATACGCCTGGTGATGCTCGTCCTTGCGATCGTGCTGCCCCTGGCGGTCGGCGCCGGCGGGCTGATGCTCATGGATGCGGAGGATCGGCCCAAGGGGATCGGCGGCAAGGTCGTGCAGGTCCTGCGCGGCTATCCGTATGCGGCCGTCCTGTCGCTGGTGATCCTGTTCCTGCTGATCGTCGCGCCGATCTTCAAGCTGCGCACAATCATCAAGCGCTGGGAGGACGCTCACATCCCGATCGTCATCAAGCCCGATGCCT
>CAYYDA010000300.1:0-1943 GCA_964470495.1 uncultured Steroidobacteraceae bacterium
GACAGGCTGCCGTCGGCGGTCCGAACGGTCCAGTTGTCGTCGGCCACGAAGACCTCGTCGCCGCCCAGGTTGAACATCGGCTCGATGGCGAAGCACATGCCCGCCTCGATGCGCATGCCGGTTCCCGGGCGTCCGTAGTTCGCCACCTGCGGCTCCTCGTGCATCGACTGCCCGATGCCGTGGCCGACGAACGGCCGCACGATCCCGTACCCACCCGCATGGGCAATCGTCTCGATGGCGTGGCCGACGTCGCCAAGGCGGTTGCCGGGCACCGCTGCGGCGATGCCGGCCTCCATCGCGCGGCGCGTGGCGTCGACCAGGTCGGTCACCGCAGGCGGCACCGGGCCGATGGTCCACGTGCGCGCACAGTCGGCGTGCCAGCCGTCGAGGATGCAGCCGATGTCGATGCTGACCACGTCCCCGTCCGCGAGCCGGCGCTGCGGTGAGGGGATGCCGTGGACCACCTCGTCGTTGATGCTGGCGCAGATCGAGCCGGGGAAGGGCGGGTTCGAGCCATAGCCCTTGAACGACGGGACGGCGCCCGCCTCGCGGATCATGCGTTCGGCTATGGCGTCGAGCTCGCCGGTCGTCACGCCGGGGCGCAGCTCGGCGCGGAGCACCTCGAGGATGCCGGCAAGGATCCGCCCGGCGGCCCGCATGCGATCGATCTCCGCGGGCCGCTTGATGGTGACCGCTCCCGCGCTGCGCATGACCATGCGCCTCAGCTCGCGGCCCGCTCGCCGATGCGGGCGAGGATCTCATCGGTCACGGCCTCGATCGGCTTCGTGCCGTCCAGCCGGTCCACGATGCCTGCGCGCTCGTAGTGGTCGATGACGGCCAGCATGGGCGGCACCTGCTTGTCGAGGCGAGCGCGCACGACTTCGGGCCGATCGTCGTCGCGCTGCCGCAGGGGGGTGCCGTCGTGGTCGCACTGTCCGGCGACGCGCGGCGGATCCGTGTCCTCGTGGTACGGAGTGCTGCACATTGGGCAGATCCAGCGTCCTGCGACGCGACGGATGAGTTGCTCGGTCGGCACCTCGATGTAGAGCACGCGCCGGATGCGCTCACCCTTCGCGGCGAGCGTCTCGTCGAGCGCCTTGGCCTGGCCCACGGTGCGCGGGAACCCGTCGAGGATGGCACCGGCCTCGGCGGGCGGGCGGGCCAGCTCCTCCATGAACATCGCAATCGTCAGCTCGTCGGGGACGAGCTCCCCCGCCTCCATGTACTCGCGTGCGGACTCGCCGAGGGGGGTTCCCTTGGCGAGCGCGGCGCGGAACAGGTTGCCGGAAGCGAGGTGCACGAGGCCCAGCTCGCGGGAGAGGATCGACGCCTGGGTTCCCTTGCCGGCGCCCACGGCGCCGACGAGCAGCAGGATCAGACGCTCGCTGCCGCGGCCGGCCCCTCGGTCCGCAACGGGCTCATCGGTCACCTGATGAAGCCCTCGTAGTGCCGCATCATCATCTGCGCCTCGAGCTGCTTCATCGTCTCGACGACGACGCTGACCATGATCAGGATGCTCGTCCCGCCCAGCTGCAGGTTGCTGGTGCCCGGGATGAAGACCGTGACGATGTACGGCAGCACAGCGATGAAGCCGAGGAACAGCGCACCGCCCAACGTGATTCGGTTCGTGACGCGCGACAGGAACTCCTCGGTTGGCTTGCCGGGCCTGATGCCGGGGATGAAGCCGCCGTTCTTGCGGAGGTAGTCCGCCGTCTGGTCCGGCCGGAACTGGAACGCGGTGTAGAAGTAGGTGAAGAACACCACCAGCAGGAAGTAGAGCGACCCGTAAAGCAGGATGTTGGTCGACCCGTCCAGGTTCGTGCTGATGAAGATGGCCACGTCGCGCACCCAGGGGATGTCGCTCGTCGTGAAGTACGTGGCGATCTGCGCCGGGAAGAGCAGGATGCTGACGGCGAAGATGATCGGGATGACGCCGGCCATCG
>CAYYDA010000301.1:0-1898 GCA_964470495.1 uncultured Steroidobacteraceae bacterium
CGGCCTGCTGGCCGAGGACCGAATCGGCCGGGCCGGCGTCATGGCACGCGACATCGCCGCGCTGCTGCCTGAAGCGATCGAGCAGCTGCGCGGCGGTCGGGCCAGGTGACGGCCACGGGGAGCCCGCACCGGGCCTGGATCGAGGTCGACCACGACGCGATCCGCACCAACCTGGAGGTCATCCGCCGCGCGGCGGGAGGCGCGCAGGTGATCGGCGTCGTGAAGGCCAACGCCTACGGGCACGGCGCGGTCGCGGTTGCGCGCACCCTGGTCGCCGAGGGCGTCGAGCGCTTGGCGGTGGCCACGCTCGACGAGGCGGTGGAGCTGCGTGCCGCCGGTATCGACGCCGCGATCCTGCTGCTGTGGGGCATCGGCCCGGACGAGGCGGCGGCGGTGATCGAGAACGATCTCGAGCCGATCGTGTACGACTCCCGAAGTATCGAGCTGCTCGAGGCCGCCGCGAGCCGCGTGGGCGGGAGCATCGGGGTACACCTCAAGGTGGACTCGGGCCTGGGACGGCAGGGCGCGACGCCGGCCGAGGCCGTGGAGCTTGCGACGCGGATTGCGCGCAGCCGGTCATTGACCCTGGCCGGCACGATGAGCCACCTCGCGGTCCCGGGCGAGGACGACGCCTTCACGGAGGTGCAGGTTCTGCGTGTCGCGCGCCTGCTCGACACGATGCGATCCGCCGGGATCGACCCGGGCATCGTGCACCTCAGTGCCAGCGCCGGCCTACTCGCCGGTGGCGCTCACGCAGCCGATGCCGTACGGCCGGGCCTGGCGCTGTACGGGCTGCTGCCGACGTGGGCCACCGACCGCGACCCCGGCCTCGTCCCCGCGCTCAGCCTGCGCGCCCGGCCCCTGCGGATCTTCGACCTGGCGGCCGGCGAGGGCATCGGCTACGGCCTCCGCTTCCGGGCAACGGTCGACACGCGGATCGCGACGCTCGGCATCGGGTACGGCGACGGCTGGCCGCGAGCGCACGCCAACAACGGATGGGTCCTCGTGCGGGGACGTCGCGCGCCGATCGTGGGGGCCATCAGCATGGACGGGCTGACCGTCGATGTGGGTGGAATCGATGGTGTAACCTACGGCGACGAATTCGTGCTGATCGGGGCGCAGGATGGAGCGCGGATCACCGCGGACGACGTTGCTGCCGAGCGACGAACGATCAACTACGAAGTGACGACCGCGCTGCGCGAGCGTCTCCCGCGGCTGCATCGCGGAGTCGACTGACCGCGGCGCCGACCCCGGATACGAAGGCACCGTCATGGCAACACCGATCGAGATCGACGTCTGGCAGGGGGACATCGCGGAGCTCGAGGTGGACGCGCTCGTCATCACCGCGAACGAATCCCTGTTCATGACCGCCGGCGCAGCCGCGTCGGTCAAGCGTCTCGGCGGTGAAACGATTGAGCGCACCGCCGTCGACCAGGGCCCCATCCATCCCGGCGAGGCCATCGCGACCGAGGCGGGTACGCTCGCTGCCGCGTACGTGATCCACGCCGTCGCTGTCGGCCACGACCGCATCGCCGACCGCCAGCGGCTCATCACCGCCATCCGATCCGCGCTCGCCTTCGCGGAGCCGCTCCAGCTGCGCCGGATGGCGTTCGCGCTGATCGGGATCGAGCACGGCGTCTTCTCCGCCACTGACGCCGCCGAGATCCTGCTGGAGGAGCTGACCGGTTCGACCGACATGCGCCGGCTGCCCGAGTCGATCGTGGTGGCCACGGCGAACGCGGCGGAGACTCACGCGGCCGGCGAGGCGCTGGCGCGTCGTCGGGCCCGCGTCACGTGAGGGACGACCCGGCGCGACGCGTGGCCGACGAGCTCGGGCGGCGCGGCCTGGGTGCTTCCGCCCGACTCCTCCTCGACGCCCACCGACCCCTCGCGCCGCT
>CAYYDA010000302.1:0-1891 GCA_964470495.1 uncultured Steroidobacteraceae bacterium
TCGACGCCGCCCCCAAGGCGGTCAAGGAGGGCGTCACCAAGGAGGAGGCCGAGGCCGCCAAGGAGAAGCTCTCCGAGGCCGGCGCGACCACCGAGGTCAAGTAGCCGACCACCTCTCCCGCAACTGGACGAACGCCGGCCCGCTGGGCCGGCGTTTTTCCTTTTCCGCAGGTATCGGTGTCTGCTAGAGTGAGCATCTGCCCAGCCGTGAGCAATTGTTCACTCACCACTGGAGACCGAGGTTGCCCGAAGAGCTCGCGTGGGATGAGCACGAGTTGCTGGCTCGCATCGCTCATCGCTCCTACATGGACGGCCGCACCCAGGGCCAGATCGCGGAGGAGTTCAGGCTCTCCCGTCCGAAGGTGCAGCGCCTCCTCGAGCGAGCGCGCTCGTCGGGCGTCGTCGACATCCACATCGACGCTCCGCTCGGCCTCGACCTCGACCTCGAGGCGCGCCTGGAGCGAGCGTTCGGCCTGACGGACGCCATCGTCAGCCCACGGCGCCCCGATCCCGAATCACAACGCGACGGGGTCGCGCGGAGCGCGGCCGGGTACCTGGGCCGGAGGCTGCGCGATGGCGCCGTCGTGGCCGTCAGCCACGGGCGCGACACCGGTGCAATTCCCCGCTTCTTCCGGCCCGGCGCACCGATCGCGTGCACGTTCGGGAGCGCGATGGGCGGTTCGGCCCTGGTCGACGCTCCGACCAACCCGAACGAGATCTGCCGCGCTCTTGCGGAGAAGAGCGGTGGGCGCGGTGCGAGCCTCTACGCCCCGGCGTATGTCGAGAGCCCGCAGGTGCGTGACGGACTGCTCGAGCAGGAGGCCGTGGCGCAGGCGCTCGCCCTGGCCCGGGCGGCCGACCTGGCCCTCGTGGGCATCGGCGGCACCGACGACGCCTGCACGATGGTGCGCAACGGCTGCCTGTCGCTCGACGAGATCGCTCGCCTGCGCGAGCAGGGAGCGGTCGGCGACGTGCTCGGCAACTACGTGGACGAGCGTGGAACACTCATCGCGGCTCCCCACAGCCGTCGATTGGTCGCGCTCTCGGTCGATGACCTGCGGCGCATTCCCACCGTCATGGCGGTCGTGAGCGGGCCGGAGAAGCCGCGGGCGATCCTGGGCGTGCTGCGGGCCGGGATCGTCGACGTGCTCATCGTGGATGAGGACAACGCCCGCACGGTCCTCGATCTCGCAGCGGTGCAGGGAGGAGGTGCATAGTTGCCCGTCGTTCCGACGCGGAAGATCATCGAGCGGGCGTTCGGCGAGCGCTACGGCGTTGCGGCCATCAACGTGGTGAACGACCTGACCATGGAGGCCGTCCTGGCCGCGGCCGAGGAGCTCCGCTCGCCGTTGATCGTGCAGACATCGGTCAAGACGGTGCAGGCGGCCGGCGCCGACGTGATCTTCGCCATGTGGTCGGCCATGACCGAACGGGTCACGGTACCGGTCGCGCTCCACCTCGACCACTGCCCGGATCGGGCGGTGATCAGCGAGTGCCTGGCGAAGGGCTGGAACTCGGTGCTCTTCGACGCCTCGAAGCTGAGCGTCGAGGAGAACGCGCGCCAGACCATCGAGGTCGTCGAGGAGGCCAAGCGCTACGGCGCATTGGTGGAGGGCGAGATCGAGGGCTTCAAGCGCGTGGAGGACGTCGACGACGGGGACGCGGCCGACACCCAGACGCTGGCGACCGCCATCGACTTCATCACGTCGACCGGCGTCGACGTCTTCGCGCCGGCCATCGGGAACGCGCACGGCATGTACCGGACCGCCCCGCAGCTCGACAGCCAGCGTGTGACCGACATCGTCGAGGCGACGGGCATCCCCGTTGCGCTGCATGGTGGCACGGGCATGACGCCGGAGCAGTTCAGCGACCTCATCGGCCGCGGCTGCGCC
>CAYYDA010000303.1:0-1875 GCA_964470495.1 uncultured Steroidobacteraceae bacterium
ACGCCCGAGAAGTCGCGAACGGCGCGCTCGAACCCTGCTCGCTGCTCGTGCAGCATCGCGAGGCGCGGGTAGACGACGGAAGCGATCGGGCCGGCGAGGAAGAGCAACTGGCCGGCGAGCACGTAGGCCGCCGCGTAGAGGCCGAGCTCGGCCTCCCCGCGAGTCGTCCCGATGATCACGGCGTCGGCATTCGAGATGAGCTGAATGGCGAGCGCTCCAACCAGGAACGGAACGCCGCGCACCAGGAGCTCCCACCACAGCTGGGGCGTCCCGATCCGGAACGCGAGGCCCATCGTGCGCCGCAGGTAGGCCGCAAGTCCGACATCGACGATCAACCCGACGCCGATGATGGGCACGACGAGCAGGACGAGGTTGTGCGTGACGACGAACGCACCGAGGCCGACTGCGCTCGCCAGCGCGCCGCTCACGAAGCGGACCAGCGCATACGCATGCATCCTCTGGAGTCCCTGGGCGACGTGGATCAGGCTCAGGGCTGCCGGCAGCACGGTGATGAACATGGCAACGTAGAACCAGCCCGCTTCGTTGCCGCTGCCCGGATCGATGACGAGCACGCCGACGGCGATCGCGACGAGTGCGAGCACGAAGCGGATGAAGAGCACCGGTCCCGCATATCGATTCACGTCCAACGGCCGGCGCGCCACCTCCCGAATGGCCAGGAGCGTGAGGCCGGCATCGCTTCCCACCAGCACGTACGTCACGATCGCCTGCGCGAGCCGCCACCGGCCGAGCTCCTCGGCGCCGACACGCGAGATGACGATCGACACAGTGAGACCGACCAGGAGGGTCGCGACGTGGCTGAACATCAGCCATCCGATGGATCGGGTCAGATCGCGTGAGCGCGGCGGTGCCGTCACCGGTCCGCTCGCTCATGGACTGGAAGTCCGGGCACAGCCTCGCGCCTGGATGGTTCAGCACCGTCCCAAGACGCGGTGTCCGCAGCTAGGGGGAAGTTCCCACGGGAGAGCGGTCGGTCAGCTCGTGGCAGCAGCGCCGAGCTCCTCGTCCCCGGCCGGCCGAGCGACCCGCTCCGGGTCGACGACACCTGCTGACACGCTCGCGCACAGGCCAACGCACCACCAGAAGAGGAAGGTCACCGAGAAGTTCCCCCACACATCACTCGTCATCATGATCGGGATCAGCGCAAGGCCGCCGGCGAGCGCTACGAGGCTGAACCAGCGCAACCAACCAGCGCTCGCGAGGAATGCGCGCCACGCCACGAACAGCGCGCCCGCGTACATGGCCAGGTAGAGGAGTGCGCCGGGCACCCCGAGCTCACCTGCAATGCGCAGGAGCGCGCTTTCACCAGGCCCCTCGGTTTCGCCGAAGCGTGGCACGGCACTGCCCGGCCCTGTTCCCAGGGGGTGTTCACGCAGGTACGCGACCCCGGCGACGATGGCTCTGACGTGGCCTTGTACGGAGGCGTCCTGGGCTGAGAGTGCCGCGCCGATGAGCTCGCCGCCCTCCGGGTCCGAGGGATCGACGGAACTGTTCGTGCCTGACCTGAGAAATGCCGTGGACGAGGCGATCTCGGTGAGATCGTAATTCAACAGCGGCCCGATCCTCGGGTAGCCATACAGCACGGCAGCGATGGCAAACAAGGCCACCGCCGAGCCGATGATCGCGCGCCGCCCGCGCAGGAGGATGGCCAGCAAGACCAGCTCCGCCGCCAGGCTGAGCAGCGCGAGCCGGGTGACGCTGAAGAGGATCGCAACCGTCACCAGGCTCAACAGAACCCAGCTGAGCCAGCGGGGGACGTATGCGCCCCGCGCGTACGCCAAGCCTGCGGCCAGCGGGACGACCAGCAGCCCGGTGTAGGCGATGCCGAGCGGGCTGATGTACGTCGAAACCATGCGC
>CAYYDA010000304.1:0-1849 GCA_964470495.1 uncultured Steroidobacteraceae bacterium
GGTAGTTGTGCCGAATGGCGTGCAGGACGCTGTTGTAGTCGACACCGGCGGCATGCGCGATCATGAAGAACTGGTTGGCGACCGCGAACTTCATGTAGCGCCACGTGTTCGTGAACAGCTTGGCGAGTTCCGCCTCCTTGGTCGTGGTGCGGATGGTCTGGACGCCGAGTCGCTCGAACAGCTTCTCCGCCCTGTCGCCGGCGCGCGTCTCATCGGCGCCGATGATCTGGGGCAGGCTGGCGATCTCCTCGAGCGCGTGGCCCTCCGCGATGCGCTCCGGACAGAACGCGACGTCCACGCGACTGCCTCGGTCCGCGAGAGCCTGCGCTACGAACTCCGTCGTGCCTGGATACACGGTGCTGCGCAGGACAACGAGCGTCCCGTCCGCCAGGTGTGGCGCGAGCTGGTCGACGGTCCGCTCGAAGATGGCCATGGACGGGTTCAGGAATTCGTCGATCGGTGTGCCGATGACCACCACCACCACGGCGGCCCGCTGGATCATCGCTGGGGAGGCGCTGAGCTCCAGGCGATCGGTTTCGAGCACCTTGCCCAGCAGGTCTTCCGCGCCGTTCTCGACGAATGGCATCTCGCCGGCGGCGACGCGATCAAGCGTGTCCTGCGCGGTGTCGAAGATGCCGACCCGCAGGCCGGCGTCCGCGAACGTGAGGCTGAGCGGCAGCCCGACATGTCCGCCTCCACCGACCACCACGACGTCGAGGGCCTTCACTGTGGTTGGGGGGGCCGAAGCGGCGTGCGGTTGGACGCTCGTAACGTGCACTCCTGGCTGCGGGCTCCGGGGTCGCGCCCGACTCTAGCAGAGCCCGCTTGGCGCGTCAGAGGATCGGCCGCAGCGTCCCGTCAGGGCGCCTGCCGTCGCCTGGACCGCCCCCTGAACTTCGCGAAGGAGACCATCAGGAACGTGAGGTCGTACACGAAGAACCGTGGGAGGGCGAGCGCAACAGTCATCGAGGAGGCGAGCCACGCCGACCGCGTCGACGCCAGCCGCAGGCTGATCAGGATCCCGCCGGCCAGGACCAGGGCGAAGAGGATCGGCACGTCGAACAGCATTGAGGCGCCGCCCGCGGTGGTGGGGTAGGCACTCAGATCGTAGAGGAGCATCGGCGCGACCAGTGCCGCCGTCAGCACCAGCGTCGCCAGCGCGCGAATCCATTGGCGGCGTCCGAGGTACGTGACCACCAGCAGCACTGGCACGGCCTTCAGCGAGGCCGCCGCGGCGATCCAGAGCGGGCCGCTCCGACGCTCGACGCCGAGCACTAACGCCGCAACGACCAGGGGCTGAACGTTCCCGATGGCCGAGATGCCGACGAGGATCGGCAGGAAGAGGGCTACGGCCAGCCACGCTCGCAGCTGAACCAGCGGACCCAACGCCGCAGCCGATGCCGCCAGCAGGATGATCGACCAGAGGACGTTGACCGCCTCGCGCGGCAGGAAGGTGAGCGGGATCCACGCCCATGCCAGCCATGGCGCATAGCGGTAGACCCCGGACGCCTCAGTGTCGGCCAAGGCTGGGTAGAGCTGCTCGCCCTCGCGCAGCCGCATTGCCGCCTCCCAGTACGCGCCGGCGTCGCTCAGGTGCCAATCGCCGATGGTCAGGATGAGCTGGCTGACGCCGACCCCTACGACGAGCGCCACGGTCACAAGTCTGGGCAGTCGAGAGACGAGGCGCTTCGCCGAGGCCAACGGGCTCACGTCAGCTGCAGGTAGAGGATCGGCTGCGACGGGCAAGGACGCGTCGCCAGTTTGTCGCCGGCGCCACGTCATGACCGCTCAGCGACGATGATCCACTGGAAGGCAAACAGCGTCGGGGCCAACCGCGTGCCCAGTCCCT
>CAYYDA010000305.1:0-1832 GCA_964470495.1 uncultured Steroidobacteraceae bacterium
GGCCACCTTGGCCTTGTCGGCGGCGGTGCGCGGCCGATCCGTTGCCTTGCCCGCGGCTGCCTTCGAAGCCTTGGCGGTGGCGACCTTCTTGCGCTGTGCGGTCTTGCTCGCCGTGGTGCGCTTCTTGGCGGCGGTGGGGGTCGCGGCGGCGGCATCGTCGAGCAGGTGCGCGGCGTTCACCTTCGCCATGAGCCGGCTCTTGCGGCGGGCGGCGTTGTTCGGGTGCAGGATGCCCTTCTCGGCGGCCTTGTCGAGCGCGCTGATGGCGGCGGTCACGGCCTCCGGGCCGTTGCCGTCCGAGCGGCCGAGCGCGATCTCGGAGGCCTGCAGGACGAGCGTCTTCGCCTCGCTCCGCGTCCGGCGGTTGACGGCGCGGCGGCGGAGTGACTGGCGCACGCGCTTGAGTGCGGAGGGCGTGCGCGCGCCCTTCCAGGTTCGGGCCGTTCTTGCCACGTGGAATCCTCAGCTGGGGGAGATTGCACACGGACGCACGTTCGGATGACGCCCGGCGGAGGTCGGAGTATAGCAGTGCGCCGGCCGATTGGCCAAGGGTCCCACTCGACATCTGGGCATCGAAAGGCGACAATCGGGCCTACCAACGCCGCGGCACCTGCCCGTTGCCAAGGGGCTGGATACGAGGAGGGAATCTAGGGGATCCGTCCGGGTCGCCACCCGGATCGCACGGCCGATCGTGCAACGATCGCGCTTCCGCACGCGTCTCCTGCGACGTCGTCATGACCACCATCACTGTCCCCCGTCGCCTCATGCGACCCGTTGCCACGCCGCCGGCTCGGCGCGCCATGGCCATCGGCTTCACCGTCACCGCCCTCGTCGCGCTGGCCCTTCTTGTCGCGGCGTCGCTGGCGATCGGCGCAGCCGCGGCGGGCAACGTCCTGCCGGGCGTCAGGGTGGGCAGCGTGGAGCTCGGCGGGCTCGATCGCACGGCCGCGACGGAGCGCCTCGACGAGGCGTTGCCATCGCTCTCGACGGGTGAGGCCACCATCGTCGTAAGCGGCGAGCGCGAGGTCGTGCAGTATGCCGAGCTCGGGCGCCGATACGAGACGTCCGCCATGGTCGACGCCGCCATCGGCGTCGGTCGCGACGGAAGCCCCTTCGCCGATGGTCTGGCCCGGCTCCGCAACCTCGCCAACCCGGCGACCCTGTCCCTCCTCGTCCACGCCTACGACACCGAAGCCATCGAGGCGACGTCCGCGGCCATCGCGGAGCAGTTCAGCTGGGACGCCGTCGATGCGGAGGTCACCGCCGACGGAGCGTCCTTCGCCGTCAGCGACTCCCTGGCCGGACAGACCCTCGAGGCCAATGACGTGCGATCGGCACTGGCCGTGGCCCTCGACACCACCGATCCCACCGACGTGACGCTCACGTTGACGCCGACGATCGTGCCCCCGCAGGCCACCACGGCACAGGCCGAGGCGGTTGCCGATGCCGCTCGCAACACGGTCGAGGTCCTGACGCTCGAGGTGCCCGGCGCCGCCGCGGACGAGGAGCCGCTCTCGATCGCGCCCGAGACCATCGCCTCGTGGCTGAGCTTCGGGCCGGCTTACGACACAGTCGCATCGGCGCTCAGCGTCGACGAAAGCGCGGCCGGGGCGGCCATCACTGCGCTCGTGGAGACGGTCGATCGCGACCCCGTCAACGCCCAGATTACCGTCGCCGGTGGCGGCGGCCTGGGCGGCGTGATCGCGGCGCAGGACGGCCGCGCGCTCGCGGTCGACGAGACGACCGATGATCTGCTGGCCGCGCTCGAGCGACGAGCGAAGGGAGCAACCGTAGGATCACTGGCGCTCGTCGTCAACGTCACCGAGCCGACC
>CAYYDA010000306.1:0-1817 GCA_964470495.1 uncultured Steroidobacteraceae bacterium
ACCGGCCAACAACTGGAATGGCGTGCCGTTCCACCGCCAGAATTCCGCGCGCCGTGAGCGTCGAGGCCGGTCAGGTTGAGTCCCGCTGGGCCGCGCGATGGCGAACCCGTGAGTCACGCGGACAGCAGGGCGACTTGGGAGAGGAGGTCTTCCCTTCCCAGAATCGGGATGCGGATGCGTGTTAACCCGTCGGTTCGAGCTCGGTCGAACCGACGTTACAGACCCTTGGTCACAATCGTCACAAGAGCTTGGAACCTGACCGCTGCTGCTGTCGTCGCCGGCCAGGCTGATCAACTGCATGCTGGTCGACATCCTGCGCATCGTGCGAGGCGATCTTGCGCTGGATACGCGGCTGGTTGCTCACCGAATCGTGAGCGCGGCGTAGGGAAATGCCGGGGCTCAAGCGGCCACGAGGCCGATGCCAAGCCCGCGGTCCTCCCAATCTGGCGTACAAGCGTCGGACTCGGGAGTCATGTGTCTCGCCCGCGTGCACCCCGCCGCTCGGGCCAGCGGACTCGTCCCCCGACGCGGGTCAGTCGCCGCTCCAGCATGGGCGCACCGTTTGGCGGCGCGACCTGCAGGATCCCCGCTACGGCCTGCAGGGCCATCGCCACCGAATGCCCGTTGAGCTGCTCGACGCAGAGCTCTAGCTCCACGACATCGACGTCGGGCAGGGTGCGGACGGTCGACAGAGTCCGCACCCGTCCGCCGGCGGCGGCGATGGCCTGCGCGAGTTTGGCCAGAGAGTTCCTCGTCCAGTTCGACAAGGTCTCGCCTGATGGTGGCGGGTCAGCGCCTCACGCCGCAACTGCCAGAGTTGCTCGCGCTGTCCGCGACGGCGATCTCCTCGCCACTGATCGTGATCGCCACGGATGCCCGGAGCGGGCGAGCCGGGACCTCGGGGGCGCTGCATGCGCTTACAAGCCCCGTTGACTCCTCGGACTGAGTGGCGTAATGCGATTCGGTAAACTGTCCCTGCCGACACCGGTGGGGAGCATCAGACACTCAGCCAAACAAGCTAGTGCTTTGATTCTCGGCGTACCGGGTGCGGGCACGAGACTCTTTCGGGAAGCGAGCACCATACTCACCCGGATCTCAACCCAAACCGAGCCGCTCGGGCGGCCCGGCTTGAGCACGAATCGGGGAGCGAGGGCGCTTCCGCGGGCATCGGACTTCGGATCAGCAGGTCGGGGGTTCGAATCCCTCCGGGCGCGCCACCACAAGATGTTGCGATCAGGGTTCTATGAAGCCCAACATCTTGTGGCATTTCAATCAGATGCTTACGCCTTGGGCCCAGAATCACAAGTCGGTCCGAATCGGCTCGAGTATCCGGCCTGGTGCGAGTGGCGTCGGCGCGGTGCGCTTGCCGGCGTCGAGCGACTTGAAGAGATTGGCTCGGTTCAGCGGGCACTGGCGAAGCTGGGACGGCTCACGACCTGACCCTCTGGACGCATCGGACCTGTGCGAAAGGAGTGGGCCGCGGGGAAGCCGTCGATCGGTCGTCGTCGCCGCCATTCGCGACGCTGGTCCCTCCCGTCTAGGGAGGGCGTCCTGTAACGGATTGGGCCGGCCGATCGCCCAACGCACGAGACAATCGCCAACCTCGGCTGACTACCATGGCCGTGTTGCCGGCGGATTGTCACTGGTTAGCACCACCAAGAAATCCCTTGACAATCCCCGCCTAATCACTGGATAATCGCATCCCATGATGCCATCGGACAATTCCAATGAGCTAGCAGACGCCGTCGCCTCGCTAAGGGATCTCACGCCATCAGAGTTGCACCCACTTCTTGATGCGATTGTCGAGGACGAGTCTG
>CAYYDA010000307.1:0-1785 GCA_964470495.1 uncultured Steroidobacteraceae bacterium
GGCATCGACCAGGGCGATCGCGGCGCGCACCGCGCGTTCCGCGTCGTCCTCGTGGGCGGCCGGCGCGCCCCACACGGCCATGACCGCGTCGCCGATGAACTTCTCGATCGTCCCGCCGTAGCGCGCCACGATCGAGCGCGCCACCTCGAAGTAGCGCGACTGGATGGTCCGCACTTCCTCGGGATCGAGCGACTCCGCCAGCGCCGTGAAGTTCTCGAGGTCGACGAACAGGACCGACACGCGCCGCCGCTCGGCCGCAGGACCGGTCCCCTCAGGCCGGCGACCGGCCTCGCCCGTCGCGGCGTGGGAGATGACGCCGCCACAGGCGTTACAGAAGCGGGTGCCGAGGCTGACAGGCGCCCCGCAGTGCGGGCAGCTTGCCGTCAGGTTGCTGCCGCAATCGGCGCAGTAACGTGCGACCTCGGGATTGTCGTGGTCGCACGCCGGACACCGCATGGTGGGATGCCGGCCCTAGGAGCCCTTGTGGATGATCTGACCGACCTCGGTGCCGTCGGAGACGACCATGGAGCGCACCGGGCGGAGCGCCAGCGTGCGGTGATGGTTGATGACGAACGTGCCGATGTGCTGGCCCGCCTCGAACCCCGGCGCCACGCCCGCGATGCCCGTCTTCCGGCTCTTCGACAGGGCGATGTGCGGCTTGTGGATGAACCACTCCGACTCGCTGGTGCTGCTCTTGAGCTGGAGAAAGCTGAAGGCGACCTTCTCGTCCTCGAACGCCTCCAGGAAGGCGTTGATGACAGGGTCGCGCTGCGCCTCCTCGGTGAACCACTTGCGGTCGTTGATCTGGACAAGCTGACCGTAACCGGCATCGCGGCCGAAGCCGATCTTCTCACCCGAGGGGAAGTCGTTGTACAGCTTCTCGGGGTTGAAGTCGCCGTCGCCGCCGCCGGACTTGCCGCGCTTGCGTGCCATGCTCGGATCCCTCCGTCCCTGCGTGTGTCCGAGCGATCATAGGTTCGGCCTCTCACGGTGCCTAGCCCTCGTCCCTGCCTGCTAGCATCGGTGGCGATGAGCTCGTCACCGATGCGTGTACGCATGGCACCCAGCCCGACCGGGCCCCTCCACCTCGGCACCGCGCGCACCAGCCTCTACAACTACCTGGCCGCGCGCCATGCCGGCGGGACCTACGTGCTTCGCATCGAGGACACCGATGCCTCGCGCGGGTCGGTCGAGTTCGAGCGGGACATCATCGACAACCTGCACTGGCTCGGGATCAGCTGGGACGAGGGACCGCAGGTTGCCGGTGGCGAAGACATCGGTCCATTCGCGCCGTACCGCCAGAGCGCCCGGATGGAGCACTACGCGCGCGAGGCGAATCGGCTGCTGGAATCCGGCGCCGCGTATCGGTGCTGGTGCACGCCGGACGAGCTCGAGGCGGTCCGGAAGGAGCAGGAGGCCGCAAAGCAGCCGCCGAAGTACAACCGGCGCTGCCTGAACCTGACCGATACGGAGCGTGCCGACCTCGAGGCTTCAGGACGCCCATCGGTCCTTCGCTTCAAGGTCGAACCCGAGGTCATCAGGTTCGACGACCTGGTGCGCGGCGAGGTCGAGTTCGACAACGCGCTGCTCGGCGACTTCGTCATCGTGCGCAACGACGGGGTCCCCCTTTACCACTTCGCGGTGGTGGTCGACGACGAGGCGATGGAGATCACCGACGTCATCCGCGGCGAGGATCACCTGTCGAACACGCCGAAGCACATCGCCCTCATCCGCGCCCTCGGCTACCGCGAGCCGCGCTTCGGGCACATCCCGATGATCCTGAAC
>CAYYDA010000308.1:0-1782 GCA_964470495.1 uncultured Steroidobacteraceae bacterium
AGGCCACCTGCTTGTTCGTCATGCCCTGGGCGATGTTGTCGAGGATCTCGACCTCACGCGGCGAGAGCGGCGCGAAGATCGGGGCGGCATCGGTGCCGTAGACCGCGAGCTCTCGGAACTCCTTGAGCACGCGCGAGGCGACGGCCGGCTTGGCGAAGACCTTGTCGTTGATCAGGTACTCGCCTGAGCGGACGCGGCGAATGATGGCGATCAGGTCGGTCGGGTCGATGTCCTTGAGCACGTATGCCGCGGCACCGGCCTTGATTGCGTCGAACAGCTGGTCCTCGTCATCGTTCGAGGCGAGGACGATCACCCCGGTGTGGGGCAGCTCGCGCTTGAGGCGCTGAGTCGTCTCGATCCCGTTGGGCGACGGCAGTGCCAGGTCCATGAGGACGATGTCGGGCGTCAGCTCCTGGACGATGGCAAGGGCCTCGCGGCCCGTGCCGGCCTCGCCGACCACCTCCAGGTCGCTCTCGAGATCCAGGATGTTTCGCACGCCGCGCCGGAAGAGGGTGTGGCCATCCACGATGACCACCCGTGTCTTCGTCCCGACGTTGCGCCGATCGGCACCTCGCCGCCGGTCTGCAACCTGGTCCAGGGGATCCACGATCTTCTCCGTCTTCTGCCCGTTCGCCGTGTTCGCGGTGCTGGCCATGGTACTGGTCCTCCTCACTGTGGCTGGGGCAGACGCAGCAGGATCCGCGTCCCCTCACCCTGTCTTGACTCGATCTGGAGATGCGCGCCCATCAGCTCGGCGCGCTCCCGCATGAACTGCAATCCGAAGTTGCGGCTGGCGGCCGACGCGACCCGCATCAGGTCGAAGCCACGTCCGTTGTCGGCGATCACGAGGGTGTCTCCCTCGAGGCCGATGGTGATGCGGCTGGCGGCCGCATGCTTTCGAGCGTTCTGAAGTGCCTCCTGCACGATGCGCAGGACCGATGCACGGGCCGTCTGGCTCAACCGCTCGTCGATTCCGGCGACCGTCACCTCGACGGCGATGCCATGGCGGTCCTCGAGCTGTTGGGCGCGTTCGGCGATGGCGACCGCCAACCCGACGTCCACCCCGGGTGGCCGCAGGTCGGTGATCAACGTGCGTACCTCGTCGAGCCCGTTGCGCAGCATGTCGCGCAGGAACGCGACCTCGGACTGCGCCGCGCGGTCGCCATCGCCGAGCATCCGGTCGAGGTACTCGACCTGGAAGATTGCGTTCGCGAGCACCTGCGCCGGCCCGTCGTGAATATCCCCGGCCATCCGCTGCCGCTCCGCCTCGTGGGCCTGGACGATCCGGAGGTTGATGTCGGTGGTCGCCTCGTCGGCGCCTAGGTTCGGCTCGTCGACCATCGGTTCGTCCGACTCGAGGTAGGTCCACAGGAGGTCGAGCCGGCGAGCGACCACGTCGAGCCGCTTCAGTCTCGACTGGAGCATTGCGAGCTCGCGACCGCGCTGCTCGTACTCGCCACGCAGGGCATCGTTGCCGAGCGGCCGGACCGCGCCACCGCGGCGATCGAGCCGAGCGCGGAGCTGCATCCACTCTTCGAGGTCGTGCCGGTACTGCGCACGGAACTGCTCGGCGAGCTCGTGCACGCGACGCGCGTCGCCATGGAGGCTCTCCGTGGCCTGGGCGCCGATTCGGTCGAACTGGTCGTTCGCCGTTCCCGTCGCAGGATCGTTTGCCATGCGTTCCCCGGTGAGTACCGGGTCCGGCCTAGTACCGGACCTCGACACCCATCGTCCGGGGCCGTGTGCACCCGAGCAACAGTACTTTGCGCGCCGGAAGTACTA
>CAYYDA010000309.1:0-1775 GCA_964470495.1 uncultured Steroidobacteraceae bacterium
GTAATGTGGGACATTCAGTTGGGCGTCGGAGGTTCGAGTCCTCTCGCCCCGACCAGTACCCCAGCCTGTATCGGTGATCCGCGATGGTCGCCCGGGCACGGCCCATCACCTTCGGCATCTCCGTTACCCCGACGGCTGCCGACTACCCGGAAATCGTGGGCCAGGTGCTGGCGGCCGAACGCGGCGGACTCGACCTGGTCGGCATCCAGGACCACCCGTACCAGCGTCGTTTCCTCGACGCGTTCGCTCTCATCGGGGACCTGCTGGCGCGCACGTCGCGCCTGCGCTTCTTCCCGGACGTCGCCAGCCTGCCGATGCGCGGGCCAACGGCGCTCGCCAAGCTGGCCGCCTCGCTCGACGTCATGAGTGGCGGTCGATTCGAGCTCGGCATCGGTGCCGGCGGCTTCTGGGATGCCGTGGGCGGCATGGGTGGACCGCGACGCTCAGCGGCCGAGTCGTTCGACGCGCTCGAGGAGGCGATCCCGATCATCCGTGCCGCCCTCGACGTCGGGCCCGAGCGGCGCGTCGTCCGAAGCCCCGGGCCGCATTACCCGATCCCCGGCTATCCACCCGGCCCACCGCCGGCGCATCGGGTCGAGATCTGGGTCGGAGCCTACCGACCGCGTGGGCTTCGCCTCATCGGTCGCATGGCGGATGGCTGGGTGCCATCGGTCGGCTACCTTGGCATCGACGCACTGCGGGAGGCGTCGGCGCGACTGGATGAGGCCGCCGCCGAGTCCGGTCGAGATCCGACCGCGATCAGGCGCATCTTCAACGTCGGCGGAGTCATCACCGATAGGCCCGACGACGGCAGCCAGCTCAACGGGCCGGCCGATCAGTGGGTCGAGACGCTGACCGGCTGGGCGATCGAGCTGGGCGTGGATGCCTTCGTCTATTGGCCGCCCGACACCGGAACGCGCGGCGTCGAGCGCTTTGCAGCCGAGGTCGCTCCGGCAGTGCGGGAAGGCGTTCGCGCCCACACCGGGTGAGCGCGACTAGGCGGCTACGTCCGCGATGCGCCGGATGCCCGTCTCGATGGCTGCCTCGGAGAGACCCGAGTAGCCGAAGATGAGGCCGGCATCGACCGGCCCGGCCAACCGATACGAGGCGAGCGTATAGACGCCGACACCACGCTCGGCCGCCCGAGCCGCGAACGCGGCTTCATCGGTCCCGTCCGGCAGCCACGCCAGCAGGTGCAGACCGGCCGCGGTTCCCGCTGGCCGGAGCTCGGGCAGGTGGCGGCTCAGCGCGGCGAGAAGCGCGTCTCGCCGCTGGCGGTAGATCGGCCGCATGCGGCGCAGGTGGCGGTCGTGCTCGCCGCGTGTGAGGAAGTCGGCAAAGGCCAGCTGGTCCAGCGTGGCGGTGCCGTTATCGGCCCGCTCCTTGATGGCCGCGACCCGGTCGACGATGGCTGGGGGCACGATCAGCCAACCCATCCGGAGGCCGGGCGCCAGCGTCTTGCTCGCCGAGCCGCCGTACACCACGCGGTCGGGTGCGAGCCCCTGGATGCAGCCGATCGGCTCGCGGTCGTATCGGTACTCCGCGTCGTAGTCGTCCTCGATGATCAGGGCGTCGTGTCGCGTGGCCCAGCCCACCAGCTGGGCACGGCGCTCTGGCGGCAGGACGCCACCGGTCGGGTACTGGTGCGCCGGCGTGACGAGGACCGCATCGGCGCGGATCTGGTCCAGCGCGTCGACGCGCAGGCCGTCGGCGTCGACGGGCACGCCGACGGCTTCGAGCCCCGCGGCGGCGATCGCGTCGCGCGACCCGGCGTG
>CAYYDA010000310.1:0-1759 GCA_964470495.1 uncultured Steroidobacteraceae bacterium
AGCCGGGCAGCACGTAGTCGGCGATCCAGATCGGGATCCGCTCGTTCGTCATCGGATTGATGGCGTAGGCGCCGATGAAGACGCCGGTCTTCTCCCGCTCGGTGCTCATGCGCTCGATCTCGGTCTCGCGCCGCGCGTTGGAGACGTAAGCCTCGACATCCGCACTGCGGTCGTCGGTCATCAGGACCGACACCAGCGGGTGCTCGGGCGCCAGCACCATGAAGGTCGCGCCAAAGATGGTGTCCGGGCGGGTGGTGAAGACCCGGATCGGCTCGACGTCGGAGGTCTCGACCGGGAAGTCGATCTCGGCCCCGGTCGATCGGCCAATCCAGTTCGTCTGCATCAGCCGGATGGGGTCGGGGTAATCGATGCCGCTGAAGTCGAGCAGCTCATCCGAGTAGTCCGTGATCCGGAACCACCATTGCTCCAGGTCGCGCTTTTCCACGGGCGTGCCGCAGCGCCAGCAGCGGCGTTCGGCGCCGACGACCTGCTCGCGAGCCAGGACGACCTGGTCCTTCGGGCACCAGTCGACCGCCGCCTTGGCCCGATACGCCAGCCCGGCGCGGAAGAACTCGCTGAAGATCCACTGCGTCCAGCGGTAGTAGGAGGGGTCGGAGGTGACGACCTCGCGCGTCCAGTCGAAGCCGGCGCCCATCGTCCTGAACTGGGCGCGCATGCGCTCGATGTTCGCGTCCGTCCAGATCTGTGGGTGGATGTTGCGATCGATCGCCGCGTTCTCGGCCGGCAGCCCGAAGCTGTCGAAGCCCATCGGGAACATCACGTTCTCGCCGCGCATGCGGTGGAGCCGCGCCACGATGTCCGGCCCGGTCGCCGCGTACCAGTGCCCGATGTGCAGGTCGCCCGAGGGGTACGGGTACATCGTCAGGACGTACCTCTTCGGACGCGGGTCCTCGTCATGGGCGACGTTGAGCTCATCCGCATCCCAGCGCTCGCGCCACTTCGCCTCGAAGGAGGCCGGGTCGAATCGCTCGGCTCGCTCGCGGCGGGTCGGGGTCTCGGTGGTCATCGGTCCGTGGCCTCCTGTGCGAACCAGGCCATCAGGACCTCGTCGCGGTACGATTCGTTGGATCGGTACTGCTGGCGTCGGATGCCCTCGCGGACGAAGCCGCGGCGCTCGTAGACGGCGATCGCCCGATCGTTGTCGGGAAAGACGCCCAGCGAGAGCTTGCGAAGCCCGCGCTCGCGCGCCCACGCCTGGGCGCCGGCGACCAGCTCCGTGCCGATCCCCACGTCGCGCCAATCGGCCGCGATGCAGATGGACAGCACCCCGATGTGCTCGGTCGCCCGCCCGCGGTCGACACTGACCAGGACGTTGCCGACGACCACGCCATCGGCCTCGGCCACCAGCACCAGGGACTCCGCAGCGCGGATCAGCTCGCCGATCCAGAACGCCTCCGACGGCTCGCTGACTGCGCCGGGGGTGGTGATCAGCCAGCGGCCCTCGGTGCGGACGTCGGCGAAGAGACGGGCAAGGGCGCGCCCATCCGTGGGCCGTCCAGGACGCAGCGTCCACGGCCGCCCATCCTTTGCCGTCTTGGCCTCGCCGCTTCTGGTCTGGATCATCACACCGTCTCCGGACAACAACGAACCCCTCCGTCGTCAGGACGAAGGGGCTCACATCTTCGCGGTACCACCTGAGCTTGACCGATGAAGGGTGGTGGAGCTGGGGGGACTCGAACCCCCGACCCCCTGCATGCCATGCAGGTGCTCTCCCAGCTGAGCTACAACCCCACGGATT
>CAYYDA010000311.1:0-1757 GCA_964470495.1 uncultured Steroidobacteraceae bacterium
TCGTCGGCAACCGGGCGCAGGACGCGCACCCGGCGCGCGTTCACATCGGCCGCACGGAGCTTCCAGGCGGCTCGGATGGCTCCCGATCGGCGCATTCGCTCCAGCCAAGCCGTTCGGCCGCCCTTCGGGGCCGCACGAAGGAGCGTGGCGTCCGCAATCATCCCGTCGCCGTCGGCGGCGCCGGTCAGGCCGGGTGGGAGGTCATCGGGTCGCAGCACCTCCCAACGGCGCGCTATGCGGGATTCGAGCCCGGGGGGCAGCATGGCCGCCAGCGTCGTGCCGAGCGGCGCGCGGAAGTACGCGGCGATCTCCTCCGCCAGCGCGAGCAGGTCGGGCGTGAGCATCGGTGCCGACACGACCGCCTCGATCGGGCGCAGCTCGCCGCCGGTCGGGTCGCCATCGCCGTCCAGCAGGTAGCCGAGAGCGAGCCGGCGACCGTACGGCACCAGCAGCAGCGAACCCGGCTCCGGCGGCGTGGCGTCCGACGGCAGAAGGTAGCTGAACGTGCGCTCGGGCCGGTCGGCGAGGGCGTCGACGGCGACGCGCACGGCGGGCCCGCGCGACGTCACCGATGGCTCAGATCTGCGGACGGCGCGGTGGGTCACGGCGCGCCTCGGCCTGGATGATCTCCCAGATCCGCTCCGCGGCCTCTGACGCGTGCCCGGTCTCGTTGACGACGACGTGGTCGTAGTCGCCGGCGTCTGCCATCCAGTGCTCCGCGTCGCGCCGGCGCCGTTCCAGCGACTCGGCCGATTCGCTGCCGCGCTTGCGAAGCCGGCGGGTCAGGTCTTTCATGGTGGGCGGCTTCACGAAGACGAGCAGCGCGTCGGGGACGCGCGCCCGGACCTGCCGCGCTCCCTGCGGATCGATCGTCAGGATGGCGTCGCGACCGGCCGCCAGGATGCCGCGCACCTGGTCGATCGGCGTCCCGTACAGATTGGCGTGGACCTCGGCCCACTCGAGCAGCCCGCCGCGGTCGCGCAGCGCGATGAAATCGTCGCGGTCCATGAAGTGGTAATGCACGCCGGGCACCTCTCCGCGGCGCTGCTTCCTGGTGGTGGCGGTGACGATCGGGACGACCTGCGGATGCCGGCGCGCCAGCTCCGCCACGATCGTGCTCTTGCCGACTCCCGACGGTCCGGAGACCACCACCAGCATCGGGTTCGGGAAGGCCATCCGCTTGTCCGAGTCGGTCATGCGTCCACGACCTCGGCACCGACCCCCACCGGCAGGCGGTCCGACCGGGTCGCCACGCCCGACGCGTCGAGGCAGTCGGCGAGGTCGGTGGGCAATGCGCTCCACGCCCGTAGCCGGCGCCCGTCCAGCGGCCGCTCGAGGCCGAGCCGCGCTGCGTGCAGGAACTGCCGTCGGAGGCCGCCCGGCCCCTCTCCCCCGCCGTAGCGCAAGTCGCCCGCGATCGGCAGGTTCAGGTACGACAGGTGAGCGCGGATCTGGTGCGTTCGTCCGGTGAGCGGGTGGAGCGCGAGCAGCGCGTAGCCCTCGCCGGTGGCGAGGACCTCGTACTCGGTGGTCGACTCGCGGCCGCCGGCCACGACAGCCATCCTCTGCCGGTCCCGTGGGTCCCGCCCGATCGGCGCCTCGACCCGGCCGCGCGTCGAGGGCGGCTGGCCGCGTACCAGGGCCAGGTACTCCTTCCCGATGGTGCGGTCGCCGAACTGGCGCATGAGGCTGGCCTGGGCGGCATCGGTCTTGGCCACCACCAGCAGCCCGCTCGTCTCCTTGTCGAGCCGGTGCAC
>CAYYDA010000312.1:0-1754 GCA_964470495.1 uncultured Steroidobacteraceae bacterium
GTCGGCAACTTCAAGGCGCTGTTCGAGGCGATCGAGATCGAGCAGGCGCGGCGCGGCAACCTGTAGAGGCCGGCAACAGGTCGAGCGTCCGCGCCATGCTGCGTATCCGGAACCTCGCGATCGTCGGCATTGGGACGCTGGCACTCGCCGCAGCAGTGATCTGGATCTTCCGGGCGCAGCTGGCGCCCGCCCTCGGCGTCAACCTCGACATCGGTCCGGGCGGCCGAGCCGAGCTGGTCGTTCCGGCACGTCACGCGGCGACCGTGTTTGCGGAGGGCCTGCGCAACCCGCGCTTCATGGCGGTTTCGCCTGACGGCGTGCTGTTCGTCGCCGAGCGAGGAGCGGACCGCATCGTGGCGCTGCCCGACGCGAATGGCGACGGATCGGCCGATGAGGTCATCGAGGTGGGTGCCGGCTACGGCAACGCCAACGACGTCGAGTTCACGGATGACGGCACGCTGCTCGTGGCCGGTGAAGGGACGATCTTCGAGGTCACCCTCGACGGCTTGCGGGAACATGCGCGCCGGGTCGTGGTCGACGGCCTCCCGACGGGCGGGCACGCTACCAAGTCGGTCGAGATCCTGTCGGACGGCGAAATCCTGCTCTCGATCGGCTCGTCGTGCGACGTCTGCGTCGAGGAGGACGCGCGCCGCGCATCGGTCCAGCTGTTGACCGATGCGGGCATGCAGCCCTACATGGTCGGTCTACGCAACGCGGTCGGCCTGTGGGTGGACGATCAGACCGGCCGCGCTTGGGCGACCAACATGGGACGCGACGTCCTGGGTGACGACCTGCCGCCGGAGACGCTCTACGAGCTGGTCGAAGGAGCCGATGCCGGCTGGCCGCGCTGCCATGCCGGCACGCTGCCCGACCCGGACTTCGGCGACGTCGCCGGCGCATGCGACGGAGTCGCGGAACCGGCCGCCACCTTCGGCGCGCACATGGCGCCACTCGCCCTGGTCCGCTGGGAGGATCGCCTGATGATCGCCTTCCACGGGTCGTGGAACTCGTCGCGGAAGGTGGGCTACGCCGTGTGGTCGATGCCGTGGGACGGCGAGCCTGCCGGGGATGCCGAGCCGTTCGCGACCGGATTCCTGCCGGATGGAGCCGCGGATGCCGCGGGCCGGCCGGCCGGCCTTGCGGTCGGCTCCGATGGCGCCCTGTACGTGAGCGACGACAAGGCGGGGTTCATCTACCGAATCGCGACCGCCGACTAGGCGGGACGCGCCCCGGTACGTCGGCGTGCGGCGCCGGCATCAACAGTGCCGCATCTGAGCCCGGCCTGAGGCAGCGCCGGCCAACGAGGTGAGGGTCCGACCGCTGCATCCGCTAGCATCGGTCCCTCATGAGCACGAACAAGCTGCCCACGCAGCACGATGACTTTCCCGCCTGGTACGTCGAGGTCGTAAAGCGGGCCGAGCTGGCCGAGCACGGTCCGGCGAAGGGCTCGATGATCATCAGGCCGCACGGCTACGCCATCTGGGAGCTGCTGCAGCGCGCGCTCGACGACCGCTTCAAGGCCACCGGCCACGAGAACCTGTATTTCCCGCTGCTGATCCCCATGAGCCTGCTCCAGCGGGAGGCGGATCACGTCGAGGGCTTCGCCCCGCAGGTCGCCGTCGTCACACACGGCGGCGGCGAGAAGCTGGAGGAGCCGCTCGCCATCCGGCCCACGTCCGAGGCCATCATCTGGAGCACGTACAAGCGCTGGATCCAGAGCTACCGCGACCTGCCGCTGCTCTACAACCAGTGGG
>CAYYDA010000313.1:0-1746 GCA_964470495.1 uncultured Steroidobacteraceae bacterium
TGCTCGGTGCTGTACGCCTCGGCGAGCGCCTCGACGTAGGCGATCTGCGGATCGCCCTCCTTGGTCCACAGCTCGATGGCGACGTCACCTTCCGGGAAGGCCGCCGCGCTGGGAGCGGTTGATGCGTCGCCCGATCCGGCGGGCGCCTCCGACTCGTCGTTGCCGGGGGCGATCTCGCCACCAGCACAGGCGGCGAGCACCAGCGAGCCGACGACGAACATCGGCAGGATTCGGTGCAGCTTGCGTGACATGGGTCTGGAATACCTCAGTGCTGGGATTGAATCGGACGGGACGGTGAAGGTCAGCGTGCGGCCACACCTCCTCCCCGTGGAGAGCTCATCGAGGCTTCGGCGCCGCGCGGGACGGCCGTCGTGCCGCGCACCACGAGGCGCGTCGGCAGGACCTCGACCACGGGTCGGTGGTCGGAGCCTGAACGGATGGCCTGAATGAGCCGATGGGCCGCACGGCGGCCCTTCTCCCGGATCGGCTGATGAACGGTGGTGAGCCTCGGGGTCGTCCACGAGGCGGCGGGAATGTCGTCGAAGCCGACGATCGAGAGGTCTTCCGGGATCGACAGGCCGGCGTCGATGGCGCCGGCCATGATGCCGATGGCGGTGACGTCGGACATGGTGAGCACGGCAGTGGGGGGCTCGTCGTCGGCCAGCAATGTCGCGAGCGCTGCGCGGCCGCCCTCCTCGCTCACCGGCGTGGAGAGGATGCGGAGGCGCATCGTGCCGTCCGCCGACCCGTCCGTTCCCGGCGCCAGGCCGAACGCCCGCCGGATCCCGGCGAGTCGCCGCGCGGAGATGCCGTGCTGCTCGTCGACGGGCGAGTCGGGGTGCTCGGCGATGAGCACGACCGCCACGTCGCGGTGCCCGAGGGCGTGCAGGTGCTCGGCGGCCTGCCCGGCTGCCATGGTGTCGTCGATACCGATGACATCGACGCCGTACCAATCCTCGACGTCGAGCCCGACGACCGGGATGCCGGCGCGCCGAACCGCCTCGAGGTCCGGATGGTTCGGCACGAGGCCCAGGAGGATGAGGCCGTCGACGAGGGCGGACGCGACGGCCCGCGAGATGGAGCCGCCGACCGGGGGGACGATCACGACCGCGATGCCCTCGGCGTCGCATACGTCGCCGATGCCGCGCACGAGCTCCGGCATGAAGGGGTTGGCGAAGATATCGTGCGTCGACTGTGGAACCACGAGCCCGAGCTGGCCCGTGCGCCGGTTGGCGAGACCGCGAGCGATTGGTGAAGGGCGGTAGCCGAGCTCCGCAGCGGCAGCCAGGATGCGCTCGCGGGTCGCGACGTTGAGGTTGTCCGGCTGGTTGAACGCGAAGCTGACGGAGGTCTTGCTGACCCCAGCACGCCTTGCAACGTCATCGATCCGGGGTCGGGCCACACGAGCTCCAGTGCCATGGAGATTTGTCGGTGAACCGGTTTAGTGAACCGGTTTAGGGACTCTAGACGCTCGCCCTCTTCAATGTCAAGGGTCAAACACCTCCGTCTCGCTGACTCAGCGTTCCGGCCGAATGTGGCGCGGCACCGTCAATCGCGTCGGCGCGCTAGCATCACGCGATGGGCTCCGCCACTCCAGAGAACTCGTCGATGCCGCTCACGGTGCGGACCTGGTTCGTGGTGGCCTTTGGCCTCCTGGCGCTGACCGGCCTGCTGCTGGGCCGGATCGTCGAGTTCGTCGACTTCAGCGAGCGGGCGCCGTTCAGCCTGCTCGGCATCTTCATGATG
>CAYYDA010000314.1:0-1736 GCA_964470495.1 uncultured Steroidobacteraceae bacterium
CGTACCGTCGGTCGCTGGCCCGGATGCGGACCACCGGCGAGCCCTGGGCCTACCGCCCGGATCGCTGATCGTCGGGCTGGTCTCCGAAGCCGCGGCCAAGCGCTCTCAGCCGTCGTTCGTGCAGTCGTGCCCTCGTGCACTCGTGCAGTCGTGCTGCACGTACAGGCCCTGACACGGCGGCTCGCCCCTGCCGGAGCGGCACCGTCCTGACTCCGGGCTAGGCAGTTCCGGCCTCTTCCTCCTCGGCCGAGACGCAGAACTCGTTTCCCTCCGGATCGGCGAGGACGAGCCAGCGGAAGTCGTCGCTGGTCCGATCGAAGAGAAGGCTGCCGCCCAGCTCCTCGACCCGGGCACGCACCTCGTCGATGTCCGGCGCAACGAAGTCGACGTGCACCCGGTTCTTGCCGCTCTTCGCCTCCGGCACCCGTTGAAAGGCAAGCCCGATCCCGTCCGGCGCATTTCGGCGGAGCCACACGAAGTCATCGGTCTCGTAGGCGACCTCAGTCCCGAGGAGCGCGGTCCAGAACGTGACCAGCGGTGCAGGGTCGACGCTGTCGATCATCACCGCGCCCGGCACCGGGTGGCTACTGTCCTCGCTCACCGCCATGCCCGTTGTGCCCGGCCTCCGCGACGACCTTCTCCGCGATGTTCATCGGCACCTCGGCGTAGTGGTCGAGCTTCCAGCTGAAGCGGCCACGGCCCTGGGTGATCGAGCGCAGCTCGGTGGCGTAGTGGAACATCTCGGCCTGCGGGACCTGCGCCTTCAGGTGCTGGAGCCCATCGGCCGAGTCCATGCCGAGCACATGGCCTCGCTTCGAGGTGATCTGGCCCATCACGTCGCCCATGAACTCGTCGGGCACGACCACGTCGACCTCGAGGATCGGCTCGAGCAGCGCCGGTGAGGCGGCGTCGAAGGCCTTCTTGAGTGCTTGCGAGGCGGCCACCTTGAACGCCATCTCGGACGAATCCACCGTGTGGTACGAGCCGTCGACGAGCGTTGCGGTCAGGTCGACCACGGGGTAGCCGGCCAGCACCCCCTCAGCCATCGCCTCGCGCAGACCCTTCTCGACGGCGGGGATGTACTGCTTCGGCACCACGCCACCTACGATCTTGTTGCCGAACTCGAAGCCGGTGCCCATATCGGCCGGCGCGAACTCGATCACCACGTGCCCGTACTGCCCGTGGCCACCGGTCTGGCGCTTGTACTTGTTGTCGATGCGCGCCGCCTGCCGGATCGTTTCGCGGTACGGCACGCGCGGCGTGGTCGTCCGGACCGATGCACCAAACTTGCGCTTGAGGCGCTCCACGATGACGTCCACGTGCGAGTCGCCCATGGCGGTCAGGATCGTCTCGCCCGTGCCCTCCTCGCGCCGGATCTGAACGCCCGGCTCCTCCTCGGCCAGCCGATGAAGCGCCTGGCCGAGCTTGTCGAGGTCCGCCTTCGATTCCGGCTCGATCGCGACCTGGAGCGACGGTGCCGGAAACGCGAGCGGCGGAAGCTCGACGGCGTGCGACCTATCGGCCACGAGCGTGTCGCCGGCGGATGTCGAGGTCAGCTTGGCCACGGCCGCGATATCGCCTGGGCCGACCTTTGGAAGATTCCCCTGGTCCTTGCCCTGCACGGACAGCAGGTTGCCGACACGCTCGTCCTCGCGACGGTTGACGTTGTAGACGTGACCCTGCCCGTTGAGGCTGCCGGAGATGACCCGGAAATAGGTCAGGCGGCCGACGAACGG
>CAYYDA010000315.1:0-1735 GCA_964470495.1 uncultured Steroidobacteraceae bacterium
AAGTTGCGCACCTCGGGCCGGCCGAAGTCGAAGATCAGCGTGCCCCAGTCAGGGTGCTCGCCGCGCTGCGGGTCGGCGTGCTCGTACAGCGCGGTGCCGTCGAAACGGCGCAGGGCGAACTCGTCGGTCGGGAAGTGGGCCGGCACCCAGTCGACGATGACCCCGATCCCCGCGTTGTGGAGCGTCTCGACCATGGCGGCGAAGTCGTCGGGGTTGCCGAACCGTGACGTCGGCGCGTAGTAGCCGGTGACCTGGTAGCCCCACGAGCCGTCGAATGGGTGCTCGGCCACCGGCATGAGCTCCACGTGGGTAAAGCCGAACGCCCGGCAGTGCACGACCAGCTCGTCGGCGGCCTGGCGGTAGCCAAGCCAGCTGCCGTCGGGGTTGCGCATCCAGGAGCCGAGATGGACCTCGTAGGCGGCCATCGGCGACCGATACGGATCGCGCGTCGCGCGCTCAGCCATCCAGGCGTCATCCGTCCACGCATAGGCCGCCGGATCCCAGACCCGGGACGCGGTCTCGGGCCGGACCTGCATGGCGAACGCGAACGGATCGGCCTTGAGGCGCAGCTTGCCATCGGCGCCCAGGATCTCGAACTTGTAGAGCTCTCCGGACCCGATGTGGGGGACGAAGAGCTCCCACACGCCGGAGGCGCCCATCGAGCGCATCGGCATCAGGCGGCCGTCCCAGCGGTCGAAGTCGCCGACGATCCGCACGCTTCGCGCGTTCGGCGCCCACACGGCGAAGCTCACTCCGTCGACGCCCTCGTGCGTCCGAGGATGCGCGCCGAGCACGTCGTACAGCCGCTCGTGCGTCCCCTCGCCGATGAGGTGCAGGTCGACCTCGCCGAGGGTCGGGCTGAACCGATACGGGTCGGCCAGCTCCCAGTTGTTGCCGTCTGGGAAGCCGAAGCGGACGCGGTACGTGAACTGGCCGGGGGCGAGGTCGGGGATGAAGCCGGCCCACATGCCGTGGCCGATCGGCTCCATCGGCGCAGTGCCGCCGTTCGGTGCGACGAGGGCGGCCGAGCTCGCATCGGGGTGGAACGCGCGGACGACAGTTCCGCCCTCACTGGGATGGGCACCCAGGATCGAATGCGGGTCGTGGTGCTCGCCGCGTGCGATGCGTGCCAGCTCCTGCTCAGGGGCAGCGAGTGTGGAGGTCGTCATCGGGGTAACGATACGCGCTCGACCGCGATCCGCACCGTGAGGCGGAGCGCCGCGCCTGGGGGAAGGAGTGCCAGGGCATCCGGCTCGCCGTTCGCGAGCCGCCGCAGTCCGTCGGGCCCGTGCGTCTGCGGCTCCACGGCCACGGCGTCGAGGTGCCCGGGCGTGGCGACGGCGACGAGCAGGTGCGCCGCCTCCACGTCGATGGTCGCGGCGATGCCGGCCCGGGGCCACTCCAGCTCGATCCGCGGGGCGGCGAGCGCGGTCCACGTCCCATCGAGGCCGGCCTCGGGGACATGGGAGGCGCGCAGGTCGTGCGCGGCGGCAACGGGTTCCGGTTCGAGCGCCGACTTCGTATTGGCGCGGTAGACCGCCTCGGCCGGGATGCGGAGCGCGACCGGGCGCCGGAACCACGGATGAAGACCGAGTCCGCCCGGCATCGGTCCATCGGAGCGATTCACGAGCTCGTAGTCGAGGATGAGGGTCGGCCCATCCACGGTCGCCAGCGCGACGACCTCGTACGGCCACGGCCAGCCGTCGCCGCCGCCGCCGCCGCCGACGTTGAGCGA
>CAYYDA010000316.1:0-1725 GCA_964470495.1 uncultured Steroidobacteraceae bacterium
CTCATCGAGTCCATCGGGACTCGTTTCGTTGCCGTAGTTCGAGCGGCGTTCGTCATGGCGGTCTCCTTCTTCCTGAAGGTGTGCCGCGCAAACTCGGAGCTATTGACAGGTGGAGCTGGACAAACCCCCCCGGCTCAGCCACGTTCTCGATTCCGTCGGCGGGGTCGGGGCGTCAGAGAACGCGCGGCTTCCACCGTACCGACGATAGGCGGTGGCAAGGGTCGCAGTCGGCTGGATTTGCGCATTGTGCGGGACGACTAGCTCTGGGCGCGCAGGTCGATCACTCGCTCGAACTCAACGACGTCGTCGCTGAGGCGTCGATACCGGATCCAGACGTCCTCAACCGTATAGTCGACGATCGCTCCGTCCGCGGTCTCACGACGATGGTGCCCGAGACTTGGATCGTTTGCGATCTCCTCCTCGGCGAAGTCCAGGGCCAACCGCGTGGCTCGCGAGAGGCCCTTCCTCACCGACCGGTACTGAGGCGAATACACCACCCGCATCGGCACCAGCTTTCTCTCCCTCCGTGGCGGCTTCGCCTGACATGCCGATCGCGCGCATTTGTGCTTCGAACTGTTCCGGAGTCATCCCGTCGAGCTCGTCCTGCGTTGGCCAGGTGCGTCGGACTCGATAGCGTCGCCACGCCGTGCGCGGCGACGTCCAGAAGTCGAGGATGAAGCGGCCCGCGGAGGTCCTGACCATCGATCGAAAAGGACGAACAAGGGGGGATGTCATGAGTCCCACTCTCTCCCAAGGGCGATGTTAACAACAAGGTGCGGGAGGCCCGACTTCTGCACAATCGGCGTATTTGAGCGGATCCGTGGATAACTGCTCCTGTCGCGTGACACCATCGTCATCAACCACCTTCGATTAGAACACTTGTTCTACCGCGCCGAACGGGGTGCGTCAAGTCACCGCGGCGGAGCGTCAGAATCCCTGCTCGCGGAGGAATGCGATGACGGCGGCGACACGTCGGTGGATCGTCGGCTCCTCGCCGAGCGCGAGCTTCGAGAAGATGACGTTCGTGTACTTCTCGATCGACGACTCCGAGAGCGCAAGAGCATCCGCGATCGCCGCATTCGACTTGCCCTGGGCCATCTCGCCGAGGACGTCGATTTCCCGAGGCGTGAGGTCACGCAGCGGAGAGGCCGACTCGGCACTGCGGCGGCGGACGAGGGCCTCGACGAGCACCGGGTCGACGACCGATCCGCCGGCAGCCGTCTCGCGGAGGGCGCGCACGAGCTCGTCACGATCGCCGACGCGCTCCTTGAGGAGATAGCCGTACCCGGCGACGCCGTCGCGCAGCAGCTCCATGACATACCCCTCGTCGGCGTGCTGCGAGAGGACCACGACGCCGATGTCGGGATGCCGTCGGCGAATCTCCCGGGCCGCCAGGATTCCCTCGGTACCGTGCGATGGAGGCATCCGCACGTCGGTGAGCACCGCGTCCGGCCGGAGGGCCTCGACCGCTTCGAGGAGCGCCTCGCCATCGGCGACCGAGGCAACCACCTCGACCCCGGCCGACTCGAGCAGCCGCCGCGTTCCCTCGCGCACGAGGTAGTGATCATCGGCGATGGCGACCCGCAGCGGATCAGGCGGCATCGGCATGACCTCCGGCTGGGAAGACTCCGCGCAGGGTGGTGCCCCCACCCGGCCGGCTCTCGACGGTCAGGCGCGCGCCGACCGCTGCGAGGCGGTCGCGCATGTTCGTGAGTCCCGAACCGC
>CAYYDA010000317.1:0-1720 GCA_964470495.1 uncultured Steroidobacteraceae bacterium
ATCCGGAGCCTGATCCGCTCGACCCGCCGGTGCGGATCAATGCCGGCGGCCCGGCGCAGAACGTGGGCGGCGTCAACTGGCTGGCCTGCACGGCCATTGCCAGTTGCAACGGCCTCGTCACCGGCGGCTTCCCGTACTCGGAGGCTGACACTATCGGCGGCGTCCAGGCGCCGGCCAACCCGGCCATCTACCAGACCGAGTGGACGGGTGGCCAGACCAACGGCGTGCCCGTGGGCGGGACCGCCTTCACCTTCGACGTCCCGCTCGAAGACGGTGGCTACACGGTGCGCCTGCACTTCGTGGAGCTCAACAAGACCGCCGCCAACCAGCGCCTCTTCGACGTCGAGATCGAGAACGTCGAGGTCCTGAGCAACTACGACATCTGGACCGAGGCCGGAGGCATCGACCAGGCGATCGTCGAGGAGTTCGGGGCGACCGTGACCGACGGCAGCCTCACCATCGACTTCATCCGCCAGGTGGAGAACGCCAAGATCTCGGGCATCGAGATCCTGGCCGGGCTGCCCGGTGGTGGGCAGGTCAGCGTTCCGTTCCGCGTGAACTCCGGCGGCCCGCAGGTCACCACGGGCGGTGTCACCTGGCTGGCCGACCAGTACCAGTCCGGCGGCCGCGCGTACAGCAACCCGAGCCTGACGGTCGGCGAGATCGACGGCACGACCGATGACGTGCTCTACCTGACCGAGTACAGCTCCGGCACGAACCTCGGCAGCATCGCGTACGACATCCCCATCGCGAACGGCAGCTACGACGTCGTCCTGCACTTCGCCGAGATCTACTTCGGCGCCCAGGGCGGTGGTGCCGGGAACGACGGAGGCGAGCGCGTCTTCGACGTGTCCCTCGAGGGCGCAATGGTGATTGACAACCACGACATCAACCTGCAGGTCGGGCCGCAGCACGCCCTGCTGGAGACGTTCTCGAACGTCGCGGTCACCGGCGGGAACCTGGACATCAACATGACCGCCTCCGTCAACCAGCCCGCCATCAGCGCCATCGAGGTGCTGCCGGCAGGGAGCGCCGGGCCGGGCCCGGGTCCTGCCCTCACGTACGCGAACATCGCAGCGCAGCCGTTCAGCGTCTCCGAGGCGCAGGGCGAGACGGTCGGCAATCTCCTCTACAGCCTCGGCGGCTTCGACTCCACCAAGGCGTGCTGCACGCCTACGGTCCGCTCCTACGTCTACAACCCGGGCACCAACGCCTGGACGGCGACCGCCAACTTGCCGCACACCAACGGCGGCGGCGCCTCGCATGCCGGCACGACGACCGACGGCACGGACATCTTCCTGGCCGGCGGCTACATCTCGAACGTCGGCAACACGGGGCAGATCTTCGGCACCACCGAGGTCTACCAATACGACATCTCCGCGGACAGCTACGTGGCATTGCCAGCGCTGCCGGAGGCGCGGGCCGCGGGCGTCCTCGAGTACGTCGGCGGCGACCTGCACTTCGTGAGCGGCACGAACCTGGCGCGCACGGCCGATCCGACCACGCATTGGGTCCTTGACCTGGCGAACCTGCCCGCCGGCTGGGTCGTGGCCGCGCCGCTCCCGGCCGGCCGCAATCACGCCGGCTCGGCGGTGATCGGCGGCGAGCTGTACGTGGTCGGCGGGCAGACCGGGCACGACGCCGCATCGGTGACGCATGACGAGGCCTGGGTCTACAACCCCGGAACCAACACGTGGACGGCGATCGCGGATCTGCCAAC
>CAYYDA010000318.1:0-1717 GCA_964470495.1 uncultured Steroidobacteraceae bacterium
CTCGTCGTCGCGCGCCGTCAGCATGATGATCGGCAGGTCCGACTCGCGACGCAGGCGACGGGTGACGTCGAGTCCGTCGAGCTGCGGCAGCCCGAGGTCCAGGACGACGAGGTCAGGACGCTCGGTGCGCACCCGCATGAGGGCCTCCTGACCGTCGGCCGCGGTCACGACCATGAAGCCGGCGCTCTCGAGGTAGTCGCGGACGAGCCGAGTGATCTTTGGCTCGTCGTCGACGACGAGGATGGTGGCCATGGTGCGCCGATGCTACGCGAGGACGCGACGGGCATTGCCCGCCGCATCATTCGCGCGCTCTCGCTCAGCCGGCCGGCGCATTCGGCTCGTCACGCTTGTGCAGCTCGCGGTGCATATCGGCGATCCGCTCGTTGCGCGACTCCCAGCCGCCCGGTCCTCGCCCGCCGCCGCCGTGTCGGCCCCAGCCGAAAGCCGCCCGGATCAGCCCGAAGATGAGGAAGATGGCGAAGATCCCGAACAGGATTCCGAAGAACCCCGGTCCGCCGCCGCCCCAACCGTAGCCATAGCCCGGACCGTAGCCACCGCCGGCGTACGGCGGGAAAACCACGGCCGGGTCCTCGCCCGCTGCCTGCGCGGCACGGGCGGCTTCAGCAACGCCCTCGCTGACGCCGGCGTTGTAGACCCCGATGCCGATGCCGGCCACGATCGCGACGAGCACGATCATCGCCAACACCCCGAAGAACCCTCGTCCGTTCATGTCAATCCGTCTCCTCGTGTCGATTGCCTTCGATCGCGGCCCGCGACCGATCGACATTCAGGCTGACGAGGATGTATGCGCAGATTGTGAACGCGGGATGGAAACCCTGGTCGTCCCGTGCCGTGCGGGTGCCCTCGGATCGGTCTGTATCGGTCCGGAGAGGATCACGCCTCGCCGTTGGTCACGGATGGCTATAGCCGGAACGGTCACTCGTCGGGGACCGAGCAGGCACGTACCGTCATCGGCATCGGGATTCGATTCATCCAAGCAAGGCGGTAGCGATGCAGCAGGCCCACCCACACGAGTGGCGCAGGTACGGATTCGGCGGTCCGCCGGAGCCGTGGGAGCACGGTGCCCAGCGTGACCTCGACCGGCTGTCGACCAGCTACTTCGTCGATATCCTCGAGTCGCGCCGCGTCGTCCTCGCCTCATCGCCCGAGGATTCGGTGCGCATCCGGATCGAGGACCTCTTCACCACCGCGACGCGGCACAAGCACGAGATCGAGTACACGCTGCGACACTGGGCCACACCGGTCGAGCAGGCGCGCGTCGAGGACCGGCTCGGATCGTTGATGCGGATCGGGATGCGCCTGCGCGAGCTCCGCGAGTCGCACCTCCCAGCTGCGCCGGAGCCGATGCCGGCCGCCTGAGTCACCGGCGCTTCTTAGGGCCCTTCTCGCCGCGAAGCGACGCACCTGCGACACTGCCCCGCATGCCGCGCATGCCCACCATCGCCGACGTCAATGCAGCCCGGCAGCGGCTGCGTGGGATCGCGCTGCACACGCCGCTGGAGCCCAGCCCTGAGCTGGCCGAGGCGACCGGCGCGACCGAGGTGCGCCTGAAGCGCGAGGAGGTCCAGCCGACCGGTGCGTTCAAGACGCGCGGCGCCCACAACAAGGTCGCGATCGTGGCCGAGGATCGGCCCGAGGCCGCGCTGGTGACGGCCAGCAGCGGCAACCCCGGGATCGCCGTCGCGACGGCCGCCAT
>CAYYDA010000319.1:0-1716 GCA_964470495.1 uncultured Steroidobacteraceae bacterium
CGCGGTGGTGGTGCCGTCGGTTTCGATCTCGATCGTCAGCTTGTCGTAGTTCGTCATCTGGCCGACGCGGGTCTTCTCGACCTGGTAGTTGACCCGACGGACGGGGCTGAAGATGGCATCGACCGGGACGACGCCGATCGGCATCTCCTCGGTGTGCTCCGCGGGCTGATAGCCCATGCCGTTCTCAACGGTCAGGTCCATCTCGATCGATCCCGCGTCGGAGTCGAGCGTGAGGAGGACGAGGTCCGGGTTGACGATCTCCACGTCGGCCGACTCGGTGATGTCGGACGCCGTGACCGTGCCGGCACCGCGCTTCACAAGCTTCAGGGTGACCGCGTGGCGCGCGAACGAGCGGAGGCGCAGCTTCTTGACGTTCAGGACGATCTGCGTGACGTCTTCCTTGACGTTCTCGATCGTGCTGAACTCGTGGAAGACGCCGTGGATCTGAATGCCGGTGACAGCAGCGCCCTCCAGCGAGCTGAGCAGGACGCGACGCAGGCCGTTGCCCAGCGTCATGCCGTACCCCTCCTGGAGCGGGGTGACCTCGAAGCGGCTCAGGTTGCCCTCGGCGTGCACCTCCTCGATATGCGGATCGGGTGCGGCCTGTGGTAGGGCGGTTTCAAGTTCGATCATGGAAAGGTGTGACTCCTAGCGCGAGTAGTACTCGACGACGAGCTGCTCGTTGAACTCGAGCGGCATCTGCTCGCGCGCCGGTTCGGCGAGGACGGTGCCCGACAGCTTGGTCGGGTCGACGCTCACCCAGTCGGGAATCTGTGCCGCCTTCATCGTCTCGGTGGCGATCTTGAAATATTCGCGGCTGCGACGGCTGTCGCGAACGTCGATCCGGTCGTTGATCTTGACCCCGAAGCTCGGGACGTTGGTCGGCCGGCCGTTGACCGCGAAGTGGCCGTGGCTGACGAGCTGCCGGGCTTGGGCGCGGCTCGATGCGAAGCCCATGCGGTAGACAACGTTGTCGAGGCGCATCTCGAGCATGCGGAGCAGGTTCTCGCCGGTCATGCCCTTGTGCTGCTCCGCCTTCTCGAAGTAGTTGCGGAACTGGCGCTCGAGGACCGAGTAGCTCTTGCGCACCTTCTGCTTCTCGCGCAGCTGGAGGCCGTACTCGCTCACCTTGCGGCGGCGCATCGTGTTCATACCCGGCGGCGTGCTGCGGCGCTCGAAGGCGCACTTGCGAGAGTAGCAGCGGCTGCCCTTGAGGAAGAGCTTCAGCCCTTCGCGGCGGCAGATGCGGCAGACGGCGTCGTTGTAGCGTGCCATGTCGATTCCCCTCTCAGACCCGGCGTCGCTTGGGCGGCCGGCAGCCGTTGTGCGGGATCGGCGTCACGTCGGTGATGGCAGTCACCTCGAGTCCGGCACCCTGGAGCGAGCGGATCGCCTGCTCGCGTCCGCCGCCGGGGCCTTTCACGAAGACCTCGACCTGGCGCATGCCGTTCTCCATCGCCCGTCGCGCGGCCAGCTCGGCCGTCTGGGCGGCGGCGTATGGCGTGCTCTTCCGGGAGCCCTTGAAGCCGACGAGGCCGGCGCTGCCCCAGCTGACGACGTTGCCGGTCGTGTCGGTGATCGTCACGATCGTGTTGTTGAACGTCGACTGGATGTGCGCGTGCCCGATCGGCACGTTCTTCTTCTCGCGCTTCTTGCCTTTGGCGCGCTTACGCTCTGCCATGGAACTCCCGTTACTTCTTGCGGCGGATGCCGACG
>CAYYDA010000320.1:0-1715 GCA_964470495.1 uncultured Steroidobacteraceae bacterium
CGCGCAAGCCGGCCGAGGAAGCGCCGATCGCCGCCACCGGCGACAAGCCGGCCGCCGACCAGCCGCCCACGGGCCAGCCGGCCTGACGGATTGCCCACCGGAGCCGCGTGTGACCTGCGTCATTCCCCAGTTCGAACGCTCATCGAGCGACCGGGCGAAGGGACCAGCAGGCACGCGGCCCGGTGGGTCATTCGTTCGCGGAGTCGCTCGCTGAGGGAGCGAGCCCGAACCGGCAGGCGGGGTTGGTGAGCCATGGACTACAAGGACTACTACGCGATCCTTGGCGTCCCGAAGACGGCGACCCAGGCCGAGATCAAGAAGGCGTATCGCAAGCTCGCCCGCCAGCTCCATCCGGACACGAACAAGGACCCCGACGCTGAGAAGCGCTTCAAGGAGGCGAACGAGGCACAGGCCGTCCTGACCGATCCCGAGAAGCGCAAGCAGTACGACGAGCTGGGCGAGAACTGGCAGGCCTACCAGCAGGCGGGGTACGGCTCGGGTGGCGCGACCGACTGGGCCGGCTTCGGCGGCGCCCCCGGCGGCACCCGATGGCAGTACCGCACCACGTCCGCCGACGAGATGGGCGGCTTCAGCGACTTCTTTCGCCAGTTCTTCAGCTCGGGCTCGGCCGGTGGCAGCCCGTTCGGCGGTGCCGGCGGTGGTAGCCCCTTCGAGTACGTCGACCTGTCCGACCTTGCGGGAGGCGGAACGCGCACCCGCACGCGGGCCATCCCATCGGCCCAGGCGAACGCCGAGGTGACGCTGGCCGAGGTCGCAACGGGCGCCGAACGGATGGTGAACGTCAACGGGCGCCGGCTTCACGTCAAGATCCCACCCGGCGTGAGCGACGGCTCGAAGGTGAAGCTCAGCGGTGCCGTGGACGGCGGCGACCTCGTCCTCAACGTCCGGGTCAAGCACGATCCTCGCTTCGAGCGGCGCGGCACGGACCTGCATGTCGAGCTGCCGCTGACCCTCGCCGAGGCACTGCTCGGTGCGGAGGTGCCCGTGCCCACTCCCACCGGCAGCGTGAAGCTGCGCATCAGGCCCAACACGCAGAACGGCCAGGAGATCCGCGTCAAGGGCCGCGGCCTGCCGAAGCGTGGCTCGCCACAGAAGGGCGACCTGGTCGTGACCGCCCGGGTCGTCCTGCCCAGGCTGGACGAGGACGCGCGAACAAAGCTCGAGCAGGTCCTGACGGACATCCCCCAGCCGGATCCCCGGCAGCAGCCGAGGTAGACCGATGCGCACGGACCGATTCACCCAGCGCGCGACCGAGGCCATCGTCAGTGCCCAGCATCTGGCCGAGTCCGAGGGCCACCCTCAGCTCGAGGTCGCGCATCTTCTCCTCGTCCTGGCGGAGCAGCCCGACGGAGTGGTTCCGGCCGTCCTGGGGCGAGTCGGTGTCCAGCCGACGGCCGTCGCGGAGGCGCTGCGCGCCGAGCTTGCGAAGCTGCCCAAGGTCAGCGGCGCGGCGCAGCAGCTCCAGCTCTCGAACGAGACGCGGCGCCTCCTGACCGATGCGCACGCCGTCGCCGAGCGCATGCGAGACGAATACGTGTCTACCGAGCACCTGCTCCTCGCCGCGCTCGAGGCCGGGGACTCGACAGGGGCGCGCATCGTGCAGCAGGCTGGCGTGACGCCGGTATCGGTCCTGGAAGCGCTCACTCAGATCAGAGGGAGCCATCGCGTGACGAACGAGAACCCCGAGGCGACCT
>CAYYDA010000321.1:0-1714 GCA_964470495.1 uncultured Steroidobacteraceae bacterium
CGACCTCGTCATCCGCAAGGGCGCGCTGGAGGGAATGGCGCTGCCGGGCAAGCTGGCCGACTGCCAGGAGCGCGATCCGGCTCGATCGGAGCTGTACATCGTCGAGGGCGACTCCGCGGGTGGATCGGCCAAGCAGGGACGGGATCGGCGCTTCCAGGCCATCCTGCCAATGTTCGGCAAGATGCTGAACGTCGAGAAGGCACGCCTCGACCGGGTGCTCAGCTCGGACAAGATCCGGCCCCTGGTCATCGCGCTCGGCGCCGGAATCGGCGAGACGTTCGACATCGGCAAGCTGCGCTATCACCGCATCTGCCTCCTATCCGACGCCGACGTCGACGGCGCGCACATCACCACGCTGCTGCTCACGTTCTTCTACCGGCACATGCCGGAGATCATCGAGAACGGCTACCTCTACCTGTGCCAGCCACCCCTCTACCGCGTGAGCACGGGCAAGGTCACGCGATATGCGGCAACCGAGAAGGCGCGTGACGCCGCGATCAAGGAGCTCAGTCGCGACGGAAAGACGAAGAACGTCACGGTCCAGCGCTTCAAGGGCCTCGGCGAGATGAATGCCGACCAGCTGTGGGAGACGACGATGAACCCCGACACGCGCACGCTGCTGCGCGTCGAGGTCGTCGAGGGCACCGAGGCCAGCACCGACGAAATCTTCAGCACCCTGATGGGCGAGAAGGTCGAGCCCAGGCGAGACTTCATTCGGGGCGAGGCCCGCAAGGTCCGCAACCTGGACATCTGATCGAACGAGACAGAGAGGCAACCAGATCGATGCCATCACGACATGCCGCCGACATCCGGCAGGTCGCCCAGAAGACGGGCCGCAGCCTCGACGAGTGGTGCGGGCTGCTCGAGGCGAACGGGGTGGGTGACCGCCGCGAGGCCGTCAACATGCTGCGCGATTCGTACGCCGTCAGCCATGCGTTCGCGCTGGCGATCGCGGACCAGTGCCTCCGGCGCGCGGATGACGACGACGAGTGGGGCGCCGCCGACTACGCCGCCGAGGAGGGGGACGACCGCTGGTAGTCATGGACGAGCAGGCGCCCGGCATCATCGGCACCAGCGACGCGATCGTCGACGAGAGTGGCGGCCGCTATGCCTTCGCCGATCACAACTGCTTCGCGTGCGGACGCGAGAACCCGATCGGCATGGGCCTGCACATCGAGCTCGGCGAGGGGACGGCGCGCTCGGTGTGGACGGCCGGCGACGACTTCGTCGGCTGGAGCGACAAGGTGCACGGCGGCATCATCGCGACCCTGCTCGACGAGGTCATGGCGTGGGCGCCCTCCAGCTTCGACTCGTGGGCGGTGACGGCCGAGATGCGCGTCCGATACCGCTCACCGGCCCTCCCCGGCGAGGAGCTGGTCGCGACCGGTCGCGTCGTGGAGCGACGACGGCGCATCTTCGAGGTGTCCGGGCAGGTGCTCGGGGCGGACGGGAGGCTGATTGCCGAGGGCAGCGGACGGTACCTGGGCGCGAGCCCGAGCGAGAAGGCGGACCTGAAGGCGCGATACGGCGCCACGCCCGGCACCGGCGGCGAATGAACCGATGACGACAATAACGACACGAACGACGAAGGATCACTGACCGATGGAGATGGATCGGGTCGGCAACGTCCGGCAGGTTGCGATCGAAGACGAGATGCGCACCGCGTACATCGACTACGCGATGAGCGTGATCGTGGCGCGCGCCCTGCCCGACG
>CAYYDA010000322.1:0-1713 GCA_964470495.1 uncultured Steroidobacteraceae bacterium
TTGTTGAGCGCACGCGGCACGTGCCCGACGGTGTACCCGTCGAACGAGCGCAGGAGCTTCATCGACGCGGCGTGGATCGGCTTGAGATCCGGATGCTTGACCCGGTAGACGCCGCTGATCTGGCGCGCAACGAGCTCTGAGTCCATCCGCATGTCGACGTGGGTTGCGCCGAGGCGTCGAGCCTCCTCGAGCGCCAGGCGCACGGCGGTCCACTCCGCGACGTTGTTCGTCGCGTGACCGAGGAACTCGGCGATCTCCGCCAGGACCGTGCCGTCGGAGGCGTCGCGCAAGATGGCCCCCGCGCCGGCTGGGCCGGGGTTGCCGCGGGCTGCCCCATCGGTGTGGATCAGGAGGCGCATGCGCCGATCCTCACCGGATGCCGGCCTTGCCGATCTCCTGGGTCACTTCGAGGATCGCCTTCGTGATCTTGATGTCGCGAGGGCAGGCCTCGACGCAGTTGAAGGTCGTCCGGCAGCGCCACACGCCGTCGGGGTCGGCCATGATCTCGAGCCGCTCCTGCTTGGCGGTGTCCCGCGTGTCGACGATGAAGCGATGCGCATTGACGATCGCGGCCGGGCCGACGTAGGACTGATCGGCCCAGAAGACCGGGCAGCTCGTCGTGCAGGCGGCGCACAGGATGCACCGGCTGGTGTCCTCGTATCGCTCCCGGTCGGCCGGCGACTGGCGGCGCTCCTTGCCATCGGCCGGGAGCTCGTCGTTGACAAGGAACGGCATGACCTGCTTGAAGGACTCCCAGAACGGCTCCATGTCGACGAGCAGGTCTTTCACCACCTCCATGCCGCGGATCGCCTCGACGGTGATGGTGGTCCCCGCGTCCTTGACCAGGTACTCGCATGCGAGCCGATTGCGGCCGTTGATGAGCATCGCGTCCGACCCGCACACGCCATGCGCGCACGACCGGCGGAAGGTGAGCGTCCCGTCCTGGTACCACTTCACCTGGTGCAGCAGGTCGAGCACCTGGTCCGTCGGCTCGGCCGGCACCGTGTAGGTCTCCCAGTGCGGGGCCTCGTCGACCTCCGGGTTGTAGCGGCGAATGCGAAGCGTGACGTCCATCGGTGTCTCAGTAGGTCCGCGGCTTCGGTTCGAACTTCGTGATCGTCACCGGCTTGTAGCTGAGGCTCATGATGCCGGACTTCGGGTTCCGGACGGCGAACGTGTGCTTGAGCCAGTCGACGTCGTCGCGCTCGGGATAGTCCTCGCGCGCATGGCCGCCGCGGCTCTCCCTGCGTGCCAGGGCCGATTCGACCGTCGCCTCCGCGCAGTCGATCAGGTAGCCGAGCTCGATGGCCTCGGCGAGGTCGGTGTTGTAGCGGCACCCTTGGTCGTCCACCTTGAGTTGTCGCGCCCGCGCGCGAAGGTCGGCAACCGCATCCCGGCACTCGACGAGGAGCTGATCCGTGCGGTACACGCCGCACTTGGAGAACATCACCTCCTGGAGCTCGGCGCGAAGGACGGCCGGACGCTCCCCGTCAGAGCCGGCCAGCAGGCCGGAGACCATGGCATGGACCGACGTCTCCGCCTCGGCGTCGACGGCCGGCTCCGGCAGCTCGGCCAGGTCCGCCGCCATCCGCTTGCCGGCGCGCCGCCCGAATACCAGGATGTCGAGCAGCGAGTTCGTCCCGAGCCGGTTCGCGCCGTGGACGCTGACGCAGGCGACCTCGCCGGCGGCGTAGAAGCCCGGGACGACGGTGC
>CAYYDA010000323.1:0-1710 GCA_964470495.1 uncultured Steroidobacteraceae bacterium
TGATGATATGCGAGCCGATGGCCGCCTGGACCGGCACTTCGAACATCTGGCGTGGAATCAGCTCCTTGAGCTTCTCCACCAGCGCCTTGCCGGCCCGGTACGCGTTCGACCGATGGACGATGAGGCTGAGCGCATCGACCGGCTCGCCGCTGACGAGCACATCGAGCTTGACCAGGTCGCCGGGCCTGTAGCCGATGTAGGTGTAGTCCAGGCTGGCGTAGCCGCTCGATCGGCTCTTGAGCTGATCGTAGAAGTCGATGATGAGTTCGCCGAGCGGCATTTCGAAGTGGAGGTTGACCCGCTTCGGATCCAGGTACTCCATGTTCTGGAACTCGGCACGCCGGTTGGTGGCGAGCTCCATCAGGGAACCGATGTAATCGGTCGGGGTGATGACCTGGACGGCCACCCACGGCTCGCTGATCCGCTCGATGTCTCCGGGTCCCGGCATCTGCGCCGGGTTGTCGACCACCAGCTCGTCGGCCTGGTGGTTGAGCTTGACGCGGTACTCGACGCTCGGCGCGGAGGCGATGAGGTCGAGGTCGAACTCGCGCTCGAGGCGCTCCTGTGTTATCTCCATGTGAAGCAGGCCGAGGAAGCCGCATCGAAAGCCGAATCCGAGCGCTGCCGAGGATTCGGGCTCGTAGACGAAGCCCGCGTCATTGAGGTGCAGCTTGTCGAGCGCATCGCGGAGCTCGGGGTAGTCGTCACCGCGCATCGGATAGATGCCGGCGAACACGAGCGGCAACGGCTCCTTGTAGCCCGGCAACGGCGCGTCGGCCCCTCGGGCGGCCGTCGTCATCGTGTCACCGACCTGCGCGTCACGGATGCTCTTGAGCCCGGTCGCGACGTACCCGACCTCGCCAGAGACGAGCCGCTTCGTCGGCACGGGTTGGGGCCGGAAGTACCCGAGCTCCAGGATCTCCGGCTCGGCGCCGGTGGCCATGAAGCGGATCCGCTCGTGGTCGTGGAGCGTGCCGGCGAAGAGGCGCACGTAGGCCACGACCCCTTTGTACTGGTCGTAGTGGCTGTCGAACACGAGCGCCTGAAGCGGGGCCTCGGAACGGCCGCCCGGCGGGGGAACGCGCGCGACGATGGCCTCGAGGATCTCGCGCACCCCGGTTCCGTCCTTGGCGCTCGCCAGCAGCACCTCCTCGCGTGGGATGGCGAGCGCGTCCTCGAGCTCGCCCATCACCATCTCGGGGTCCGCCGATGACAGGTCGATCTTGTTGATGACGGGGATGATGACCAGGTTCTGAGCGATGGCCAGGTGGGCGTTGGCGAGCGTCTGGGCTTCGATGCCCTGTGTCGCGTCGACCACCAGGATGGCGCCCTCGCAGGCCTGGAGGGATCGGCTGACCTCGTAGGTGAAGTCGACGTGGCCCGGCGTATCGATCAGGTTCAGTGCGTAGGTCTGGCCATCGGCGGCGTCGTAGTGGACCCGGACGGCGCGAGCCTTGATGGTGATCCCCTTCTCGCGCTCCAGGTCCATCGAGTCGAGCACCTGTGACTGCATGAGCCGCTTGTCGATGGTGTGGGTCACCTCGAGCAGCCGATCGGCCAGCGTCGACTTGCCGTGGTCGATGTGCGCGACGATGCTGAAGTTGCGGATTCGCTCCGGGGGGATCACGGGGCGGAAGTCTAGCCGAGAGCGGTGCGCGGCACCGACGCCGGAGGGGCGGGCTAGTTCGTGGGGGGCGTTGGCTCTGGCGA
>CAYYDA010000324.1:0-1702 GCA_964470495.1 uncultured Steroidobacteraceae bacterium
TTCCAGCCGCTGTCGGTCGACGACCTGGCCATCGGCGTCGAGAAGTCGGTGACCGATCCTGCCAGGGCCGGATCGGTCTACCAGCTGGGAGGCCCAGACCACATCACCTATAGGCAGATCGTGGATGCGGTCATGCAGGCCACCGGCATGCGACGGCTCAAGCTCGGCATCCCGATTCCGCTCATCAGTGCCCTCACGGCCGTGACCGACCGGGTTCTGCCCGTCTTTCCTGTCAGCCACGACCAGATCGCCTCGCTTCAGCGACCGAACTTCACCGACCTCGACGCCTTCGAGCGAGCGTTCGGCGTGAAGCCTCGGCCGTTCGACGTGTCGTACCTCAGCGATAGGTAAGACTTGCCTAACGGTTAGTCGTCGGTTACCGTTGAAGCCGATGACGTCCGCGGCCGAACCGTCCGACCCGTTCAGCGCGCTGGGAGATCCCAACCGGCGCGCGATCGTGGAGCTGCTGCGTCCCGGCGAGCGATCCGTACAGCAGATCGCCGACGAGCTGCCGATCAGCCGTCCCGCCGTGTCGCAGCACCTGCGCATCCTGAAGCAGGCAGGGCTGGTCATCGAGGAAGCCAGGGGAACCCGGCGCCTGTACCGGCTCCACGACGAGGGAGTCGACGCGGCACGGGCCTATCTCCAGCGGGTCTGGGGCGACGCCGCCGGCCGCTTTCGGCTGACCGCCGAGAACACGCGGCGCACGAGATCGCGATGATCGAGCCGATCCGCCTCGCCTTCGAGGTCGCCTGCCCCGTCGAGCACGCCTTTGAGACGTGGACCGAGCGAACCTCGACCTGGTGGCCGGTCTCCCATACCGTGAGCGTGGCCGATGGTCTCGAGGTCATCTTCGAGCCGCGCGTCGGTGGCCGCATCTTCGAGCGCACCGCCGTCGGCGACGAGCACGACTGGGGCGAGATCACGGCGTGGGAGCCACCGCGCCGCCTCGGCTACCTCTGGCACCTGCGAGCCGACCGCGCCGACGCGACCGACGTCGAGATCACGTTCGTTCGAGTCGATGCAGGCACGACACGGGTCGAGATCGAGCACAGCGGCTGGGAACGGCTGGGCGCGGCGGGGGAGGAGCGGCGCGACCGCAACCGTGGGGGCTGGGGCGGCCTGCTGCCTCACTTCATCGAGGCCGCGAATGAGCTGTAGAGGAGCACGCATGAAAGCCTACGAAGCCAGCGCGACGATCCGCGCCACGCCCGACACGATCTGGGAGATCCTGACCGACGGACTCGTACGCCACGTGGGACAACGGCGTCGTGGGCGTCGAGGGCAGGATCCTGCCGGGTGAGACGATCAAGGTCGTATCGGAGGCAAATCCGGATCGGACGTTTCCGGTGAAGGTCTCCAGCTGGCAGCCGGGCGAGTCGATGGAGTGGTCCGGCGGCATGCCGCTCGGCCTGTTCCGCGGCGTTCGCACCTTCTCGCCGCGGCCCGGGGCCGACGGCTCGACCGAGTTCAAGGTCCGCGAGGAGTACACCGGGCCATTGCTCGGGATGATCTGGCGCACGATCCCTGACCTTGGCCCATCCTTCGCGAAGTTCGCCGAAGGGCTGAAGCGTCACGCGGAGCAACGGCAAGGAGCAGACCGATGAACGACGCATCCGCGGGCAGCGGCACGAAGGACGATCCGTGGAAGCTGAAGACGCCACCCGGCTCCAGCGAGTACGAGATGTACCGCGACGAATCC
>CAYYDA010000325.1:0-1701 GCA_964470495.1 uncultured Steroidobacteraceae bacterium
CCGTCGCCGAGATCAGCCGCATGGCGCATGAAGCAGGCGCACTCGTGCTGCTCGACGCGGCGCAGAGCGTGCCGCACATGCCGGTCGACGTCGTCGAGCTCGGCATCGACTTCCTCGCGCTGTCCGGGCACAAGATGCTGGGCCCGTCGGGCATCGGCGCACTCTGGGCTCGCCGCGAGCTGCTGGAGGCGATGCCACCCTTCATGACCGGCGGCAGCATGATCAGCAAGGTGACGCTCACCGGCACGACCTGGGCCGAGGTCCCGCTCAAGTTCGAGGCAGGTACGCCGGCGATCGCCGAGGCCGCCGGGCTGGCGGCCGCAATCGGCTACCTGGAGGGGATCGGCATGGCCGAGGTGCGCGCCCACGAGCGGTTCCTGTTCGAGCGTGCCTGGTCTGCACTGGGCGACATCGCCGGCGTCCGCGTGCTGGGTCCCGCATCGCCCGACGAGCATGCCGGTGTCATCAGCTTCGTGATCGACGGCATCCATCCGCACGACGTGGCGACGGTCTTCGACCACCATGGCGTCGCGGTGCGCGCCGGCCACCATTGCGCGCAGCCGGTCATGGCCCGCTACGATCTGCCGGCCACGACCCGGGCGAGCTTCTACGTCTACAACGACCTCGACGACGTCGAGCGCCTGACCGAGGCGATCCACGCAACGCAGCGCCTGTTCAAGGCCTGAGAGAACCCGATGGACAACCTCTACCGCGACTTCATCCTCGAGCACTACCGCGCTCCCCACAACAAGGGCGTGCTCGATCCCCACGACCTTCATTTCGCCGACTCGAATCCGACCTGTGGGGACGAGATGAGCATGACGCTGCTCCTGGACGAGTCCAAGCAGCGGGTTGCCGATGTCGCCTTCGACGGCCGCGGCTGCGCCATCAGCCAGGCGTCGGCCTCGATCCTGACCGACGAACTGCGCGGCATGAGCCTGGACGAGCTGCGCGCACTCGATCCGAAAGAGGTCGTCGAGAACCTCGGCGTGCCGATCGGCCCGGCTCGGCTGAAATGCGCGCTCCTCTCATACAAGGTTCTCCAGGGCGCCGTCATCGGCGCCGAGGCGCGCTGGCCGGACGAGGCAGAGGTCCTCGCCGGCGGATCCGCGCCATGACCCGCAACCTCCGCAGCGAAGGATTCCCGAGACTTCCATGAGCAACGATCAGACTCCGATCCGCGAGGTGAACGCCGCCGAGGCGGTCGCGCTCGCGCGGGACGGCTACCGCGTCATCGACGTCCGCGAGCAGAGCGAGTGGGACGCCGGCCACGTCGCCGGCGCCACGCTCCTCCCGCTGGCTGACGTTCCGCAGCGCATCGGCGAGGTGGTGCCCGACAAGGACGCGGCGCTCCTCCTCCACTGCGCGGTGGGCGGACGCTCGGGTCGCGCGGCCGGCTGGCTGGCGCAGATGGGCTACACGAACGTGGTGAGCATGAAGGCACCGATCGGCCACTGGAAGGAGCAGGGCGGCACCTGGGAAGAGCCGGCGCAGCTGCTGACGCCCGACCAGATGCGGCGCTACTCGCGCCACGTCCTCATCCCGGAGGTCGGCCAGGAGGGACAGCGCAAGCTGCTCGACGCGAAGGTGCTGCTGATCGGTGCGGGCGGCCTCGGCTCGCCGATCGGCCTCTACCTCGCCGCGTCAGGCGTGGGGACCATCGGCTTCGTGGACGACGACGTCGTCGACGAGTCGAACCTC
>CAYYDA010000326.1:0-1697 GCA_964470495.1 uncultured Steroidobacteraceae bacterium
GGGCTCGAGCGCAATGCCGTGAGTGACCCGGCCCGGATCGGTGCATTCGTGCGCAACGCGCGCCGCGAGCCGGCCGGCGGCGACCGGGTGGACCGCAACGGTCGCTTCGGCCGATTCGGCGGCAGGTTCGTGCCGGAGACGCTGATGCCGGCGCTCGAGGACCTCGAGGCCGCCTGGAACGCGGCCCGCCGCGACCCGTCGTACCGGGCGGAGCTGCTGCGGCTGCATCGCGACTTCGTCGGTCGCCCCACGCCGCTGTTCGAGATCCCCGCGAAGGCGCTGGCTGACCGCGGAGGCAGGGGTGCATCGGTCTGGCTCAAGCGAGAGGACCTCGCGCACACCGGGGCGCACAAGATCAACAATGCCGTGGGCCAGGCCCTGCTTGCGGCGCGCATGGGCAAGCGGCGAGTCATCGCCGAAACCGGAGCCGGCCAGCACGGGGTCGCGACGGCAAGCGCGTGCGCGCTGCTGGGGCTCGAGTGCGTGGTCTACATGGGCACCACCGACATCGAGCGGCAGGCGCCGAACGTGCGACGCATGGGCCTGCTCGCAGCGGAGGTTCGGCCCGTCCCGACCGGCAACGGCACGCTGCGCGACGCCCTGAACGAGGCACTGCGCGACTGGGTCGCAAACGTCGAGTCGACGTTCTACATCCTCGGCTCGGCGGCCGGCCCGCACCCGTACCCGGAGATGGTGGCCTCGCTCCAGGAGGTCATCGGGCGCGAGTCGCGCGCGCAGCTGCGCGCCGAGATCGGGCGCGTGCCCGATGCGGTCGTGGCGTGCGTGGGCGGCGGCAGCAACGCGATCGGGATCATGCGGCCCTTCATCGACACGGCGGCCCGCCTCATCGGGGTCGAGGCCGGTGGCCGCGGCGATGCGCTGGGCGACAACGCCGCCTCGCTCGGCCTCGGTGCTCCGGGGGTCCTGCACGGCGCCTTCACCATGCTCACCCAGGACGCGGACGGTCAGGTGGTCGAGCCGCATTCCGTCTCGGCCGGCCTGGACTATCCCGGCGTCGGGCCGCAGCTCGCTGCCCTGGCCGAGTCGGGTCGGATGGAGGTGGTGCGCGCCACCGACGCCCAGGCGCTCGAGGCCACGCAGTGGCTGGCGCGGACCTGCGGCATCATCCCCGCGCTCGAATCGGCGCACGCTGTGGCAGCGGTCCTGTCCATGCTGCAGGATCTGGAGCCCGAAACGCAGGTGCTCGTCAACCTCTCAGGCCGCGGCGACAAGGATCTCGGCATCCTGGAGCGTGAGCTGGACGGCGAGTGAGCGGCCCCGACCGCATTCGTGCCTCCTTCGCATCCGCCGCGGCGGAGGGTCGTACTGCGCTCATCGCCTACATCCTGTCGGGCTACCCGTCGCAGACCGATGCGCTCGCCGCCGCGGAGGCGGCGCTCGCGGGCGGGGCGGACATGCTGGAGATCGGCGTTCCCTTCAGTGATCCGATGGCCGACGGCCCCACCATCGCGGAGGCTGGTCGCCTGGCGCTGGCCGCCGGCGGTGGGCTGCCGTCGGCGCGGGCGCTCGTGGCTCGGTTACGCAAGCACGGGCACTCGCAGCCGTTGATGGTAATGACGTACATCAATCCGCTGCTCGCGGCCGGCGAGTCCGCGACGCTCCGCTCGCTGCGCGAGGCCGGCGCCGACGGCCTGATCGTGCCCGACCTGCCCGCTGGCGCCGCGCCCCGACTGGAG
>CAYYDA010000327.1:0-1684 GCA_964470495.1 uncultured Steroidobacteraceae bacterium
CCGAAGGCGCGCGAGTCACGGACCGACTGCCGCCGTCACCGTCAGCGTAGCGGCGTAGGTGCCGGACGCCGCCTGGGCCGGGATGGAGAGGCTGACGCCAAGTGCCTGCGTGTAGGTGCCCTGGCCGTAACCGGACACGGCCTCGACGGTCGTGCGGGCGACGTCGAGCGTCCCGGCCGGGCTGGCGGCGGGGACCCGCGGGCCACCGGTCGCATCGATCGGCTGGCCGCTGGTCATCAGCGGCGTGGCGGCCGAGGTGATCGAGAAGTTGGCGGCCACTATGTTGTTGCCGCTATAAGCGCCGCTGTAGACGAAGTCCGACGCGAGAACGGTCACGTGCCACCCACCGGAATTCGTGCTGCTGTCGATGGTGAGGCTCATCGTGCCGGTGCTCAGCTGCGCGGCATGCGAATAGGCGACCGGGGGCAGGGAAAGGTCAGCGACGCCGGCAGCGGGATCCGCGGCGTACAGCTGCGCGGGCGCCGCCAAAACCGCCAGCGTGAGAAGGCAAAGCGTGACCAGTCGGAACGAGCGACGGGCTGTCGTGTCGGTCATCGCTGGGTGCGCTCTTGCGCAGGAATCGAGCCAGGAACATCGCGCCCGATGCGGCGCGCCTTTCGGAGCGCAGCGTCGGCCCAGTGGCGGATGGCAGCCTTCTGGCACGACGGCTTCGATCGCCTCGCGAAGCGATCGTCATCGATCGCTGGCATCGTTCAACCTAAGGGCCAACACCCACGTCCTCACCGACTCGCACCTCACGGCGCTCGACGAGGCTGCGGGCGCAGAGCGTCCATCTCCGTGGCGGGATCGGCAATGCGGACGTAGAACGGCGCGGCGCCGTCCGTCACGCGGGCCACCGGTCCGGCGCCCTGAACGAATCTGGCGCGCATGCGAAGCTCCGTCCGGCGGTCCTGCATCGCGTCCTGAAGGGTGCGGCCCAGCCTGGATCCGGCGGCGGGGTCGACGCCCCGCGCCAGCTCGACGACCAGCACCTGCTGCGTCGAATCGCCGGTCAGCCAGGCGCGGCTGACCTCCGGCAGCTCCGTGAGCAATGCCCCCAGCGTCGCGGCCGTATCAGGGCGTCCCAGCGATGCGGATCGGGGTGCCAGCTCATCGGCTTCCGGCCAGGCCGGCTCCTCCACCCCGATACGCGTCTGCAGCCAGGCAGCCTCGCGGCGCCGTCGGCGGCGGCGCCACAGCAGCAGACCGGCGCCCAGCACGATCAGCACCGCGGCCGCGACCAGCGCTGCCGGCAATGGATTCTCGGTGACCGCATCGATCGCGGGCTGCACAATGGGGATCGTCTGCGATCCGGGACCCGCCGCTCCAGCGTCGGGGGGCGGGGGCTCCACCGTGAAGGCCAGGCAGTCTGTGGCATCGCCGACGTCGGTCTCCTCATCGGTCAGGGAGAGCTCGGCGCAGTAGTTGCCGGGAGCCAGGGCCTGCGCCAGCGGCGCTTCGAACAGGGTCTGCGACCCGGCATACACGCTGTCCATCACCGCTGGCGCCTGGGCTACCTGGTTCCCGGCCGCGTCGCGCAGGGTGAACTGGCCGGTGGGCTTGAGATGAACGTTGCCGGTGTTGGCGACCTCGAAGCTCACGAACGAGGCGCCGCCGGCTGCCTTGTGGCCGACCGCGCCCAGCTCGAGCGCGGGCTCGCGCGGACCGGGCACGTCGATGGCGA
>CAYYDA010000328.1:0-1620 GCA_964470495.1 uncultured Steroidobacteraceae bacterium
TCGGCTCGCTGCTGATGATGTGGAGGTGCTTGCTGTACGGCAGGTACGCGCCGAACCCGAGCACCAGGAGGATGTGCGCCCAGCCGGCCACGCCGTACCCGACGGCCGCCGCTTCGGTGCCGATGCCCTCCAGCGCCAGGCTCAGCGGGCCGGCCATGATGGCCCACGTCCGCGATGGGCTCTCCGGCTCCACCACGTACGCGAAGGCATCGCCGACCCACTCGGTCAGCACGATGCTGAAGATGAGCCCCAGGATGACGAAGGCGTCCCGCGTCAGCGCCAGGCGAGCGGGCCGGGTGATCGTGCGTCGGACGACGAAGTAGATGACCGATGCCAGCACGAGCCCGACGAACAGGTTCGCGAAGAAGACGATGACGCTCCACGCGAAGCCGCCGAGCGGCCAGCCCACGATCGTCTCGACCAGGCCGTTCGTGAGGTAGTTGCCGGTCGTGGCCAGCAGGACAATGAAGCCCCAGAAGACGAAGGCGTGCGTCAGCCCCGGTCCCAGGTCCTGGAGAAGTCGCCGCTGGCCGATGACGAAGACGCCGAGCGACTTGATGCGTTCCCAGACCCGATCCGAGCGATCCAGCGGCCGCCCGGCTCGGAGCACGGCGAGGTGCCATCGCCCTCGGCGCCAGAAGAGCACGATCGCCGCCGCCACCGGGACGATGACGAGCGGGTAGAACGGAATGCTCGCTTCCATGGATCGGCGCCATGGTAGCCGCGAGATTGCGCGCCCCGGCGGTATCCCCGCCTAGTGATCGCCTCCGGCGAGCTGGTCCAGGGCGTGGCGCAGGACCGGCAGCAGCGCCTCGAGCGACTCAGCAGCACCCTTTGGCGAACCGGGCAGGTTTGCGATCAGGGTGGCGCCACGCGTGCCGACGATGCCGCGCGAGAGGGCAGCCATCGGCGTGGAGGCCATACCGGCGGCGCGCATGAGCTCGGCCAGGCCTGGCGCCTCGCGCTCGATGACGCGGCGGGTCGCTGCCGGCGTGACGTCGGTGGGCGTGAGGCCGGTGCCGCCGGTGGTCAGGATGAGCCGATGACCGGCATCGGCCAGGCGAATCAGCGTCGAGGCGATTTCGTTCTCGTCATCGGCGACCACAATGGCATCGGGCGCAGCATCGAGGCCGGCGGCGCGCAGCGCCTCAACCAGGGCAGGCCCGGAGGCATCGTCGCGCTCCCCTGCCGCCGATCGGTTCGAGCAGGTCACAACGACGGCCTCGTGCAAGGCGGAGGCTGCCGCTTGGCCCTGACGATAATTGCCGGACCGGCCGCCGGACTTCTCGAGCAGCTCGATGCGCTCGATCACGATGTCTCGCTGAAGTGCCTTCGCCATGTCGTACAGCGTGAGTGCCGCAACGGTCGCGGCGGTCAGGGCCTCCATCTCGACGCCAGTGCGGGCCGTCGCGCTCGCCTCGGCCCGGATGGCGACGGTGCCCATCTCGCGGTCCGGCGTGAGCTCGACATCCACGTGGTCCAGCGGCAGCGGGTGGCACAGCGGGATGAGGTCGGAGGTTCGCTTCGCACCGCCGATGCCGGCCAGGCGTGCCGTCACGAGCGCGTCGCCCTTCGGCCCGCCCGCGTCGAGGAGCGCGGCCAGCGTCTCCGGCCGCATGC
>CAYYDA010000329.1:0-1620 GCA_964470495.1 uncultured Steroidobacteraceae bacterium
GATCGGTGCCGTCCATGCGCAGGCGTGTTGGCACGCCGGCCTCATCGGTCTCGACCTGGACCAGTGGGTGGTCCGGATAACGCCTGGTCATTGACCGATATCCACCAGCCGTGACCGATGCTCGGGCAGCGACGCGGTCGGCCGCTCGGTGACGGCACGCCAGAGCCGTCCCTCCCCGAACCGATGCCGGATCCGCTCCAGCGACCAGCGCAGCTCCTCCCAGCGACCGGCGCGCGCCTCGAAGGCGGGCAGCTGCCTGGTTGCCGGGTCGCTCAGCCGATCGAAGGCCAGCAGGACCGATGCGACCCTCGGCTCCGTTCCGCGGCAACGTTGGGCGCGCGCGGCAGCCTCGACCCGGGAGATCAGCAGCCGCGCGATCCAGTCGGGCTCGAGCGCCGGCTGCGGGAAGGGCTGCGCCACGCGGAGCGCCGGCGCGTCCTCCAGGTTCAGCACCAGCGACGCCCGCCCCGGCGCCAGGTGGCGGTCGAGAAGGCGATCGCACAGCTCGGCGGCAAGGCGGCGCAGGGTGAGCCCCACCGCCCCGACTCCCTCGAGGGCCGGCTCGAACGTGGCGCTGCGCTCCACGCGCTCGGGGCGGCGCCGCGGGACGATCGGCCTCGGGTCGTGGCCGCGTGCCAGCGCCTGGAGGCGCTCCCCCGCTGGGCCGAACTGTGCGCCGACCGCGGAGCGCGGCAAACCGGCCAGCTGGCCCATTCGCGTCAGCCCGAAGAGGACGAACCGCTGGCGCGTGGCGGGATCGGCCGGCAGCAGGGTCAGGGGAAGGTCGCGCAGCGCGTCGCCGCGCGCGAGCGCGTGGAATGCGGCCGGCGCCTCGGGACGCTCGAAGCGTGCCAGACGGGCGGCAAGCGTCGCCAGCCATCGGTTGTCGCCGATCCCGCAGCGCACGGTGAGCGGCGCTACGCCGCGTGCCAGCATCACGGCGCGCGCCGCGACTCTTCGTTCCGGCCCCCACATCGGCCCGAGCCCGGTCACGTCGACCAGCGCCACGCCGGTGTCGACCGCCTCCACCCGCGGGGAGAGGTCGTCGAGCGCGTCGAGCATGCGCTCGAATGGGGCCGTGTCGGCCTCCGGCACGCGGAGCTCCGGCCAGACGAGGGCGAGGAGGCGGGTCATGAGATGTTCCTTCTGCGGTCCACTGGCTGCTCGCCACCTACCAACCAGCGGCGGCTTAGGCGAAGGAATCCCATGGCTGCTCGCCACCTACCAACCAGCGGCGGCTTAGGCGGCTCATCTGGATGAAATGATGCGAAACCGATGAGCAAAGCATGCTGATGAGCCTTCCTGCCGCCTAAGCCGATTGTGATTGGTAACTGCCGACAACCGATGGCCGACACAATTAAGCGCTCACGACCTGGAGCACCGGGCGCTCCACAGTGAGGTCCAGCGGCTCGGCGAGCGTGGCGAGGAGCGGGTCGATGCGGCGTCCCTCCCCGAACCACAGGTCGAGCTCGGCGGACGCTCCGACCTGCGCCCAACGATGCCGCTCGACGACGGCGTGGACCCGCTGGCCGACGAGGTCGCGCCCGATCCCCAGCCAAGCGGTTCGTCGCAGCGCCACCCGGACCCCGGCCACCGTGCCGGCCACGGCGCGGCCGGCCG
>CAYYDA010000330.1:0-1619 GCA_964470495.1 uncultured Steroidobacteraceae bacterium
CGGCGCCAGGCGGAGCTCATCGCCGAGCGCGTCAAGGAGGCCGACTTCGTCATCACCACCGCGCTGATCCCGGGCCGGCCCGCCCCGCGCCTCGTGACCGACGAGATGGTGAAGAGCATGAAACCTGGCAGCGTCATCGTCGACATGGCGGCCGAGATGGGCGGCAACGTCGAGGGGACCGAGCCGGGCAAGGAGGTCGTTCGCCACGGGGTCAAGATCATCGGCCTCACCAACCTGCCGGCCACCATGCCGGGCAGCGCGACGCAGATGTACGCCAAGAACATCCAGACCCTCGTCAAGCACCTGCTCAGCGACGGCGAGCTGAAGCTCGACTTCGACGACGAGATCACGCGCGGCGCCACCATCACGCACGGGGGCAAGGTCGTTCACGAGGCGACGGCAAAGGCACTCGGCATCGAAGTCACCCCACCCGCACCCGCCAAGACCGAGAAGGACGCATAGACCGATGGAGCTCTCCGCCTTCGAGCTGCTCTCGGCGCTCTTCATCCTCGTCCTCGCCGCCTTCGTCGGCTACGAGGTCGTGTCGAAGGTGCCGACCATGCTCCACACGCCGCTCATGAGCGGCGCGAACGCCGTGCACGGCGTGATCGTCGTCGGCGCCATGCTCGTGGCCGCCACCGCCGGCGGGCCGATCGGGATCATCCTGGCCCTGCTCGCGGTGATCCTGGGCACCATCAACGTCGTCGGCGGCTTCGTCGTCACCGACCGCATGCTCGAGATGTTCAAGAAGCGCCCCAGTGAGCAGACGCGGGAGCGCGGCTAAGTGGAGCTGCGCGAGATACTCACCTACCTGGTCTGGCTGGTCGCCAGCGTCACCTTCATCCTGGCGCTGAAGTTCCTGGCCAGCCCGAAGACGGCCCGCACCGGCAACCTGCTCGGCGCGGCGGGAATGGCCCTGGTTGTGGCCTGGACCTTCTTCACCACCGACGGCATGTTCGCCAACTGGTGGATCGTGGTCGTCGGTGGCGCGATCGGCGCGGTGGCCGGCTGGCTCGGCGCCAAGCGCGTGGCGATGACTGCCATGCCGCAGATGGTCGCCATCTTCAACGGCGCCGGCGGTGGCGCCGCCGCGCTCGTCGCGGTGGTCGAGTTCCTGCGCGACACGGACCTGCATCCCGGCGAGCTGCTCCCCCTCGCGTTCATCATCGCCACGCTGCTCGGCGCCATCATCGGCGCCGTCAGCCTGACCGGCTCGATCGTGGCCTTCGGAAAGCTACAGGGCCTGGTCGCATCCCGGCCGGTTAAATACCCGGGCTCGCAGATCGTGACGGCCGGCCTGGCCCTCGCGCTGGTCGCCATCGGCGTCTACCTGGCCGCGGTGTCCCCGAGCGTTCCGCTCTTCCTGCTGTTCGTGGTCCTATCGCTCATCCTGGGCGTGCAGCTCGTCATGCCGATCGGCGGCGCGGACATGCCGGTGGTGGTCTCGCTGCTGAACAGCTACACCGGTATCGCGGTCGCCGCGACCGGATTCGTGCTGAGCAACTACGCGCTGCTCGTCGCGGGCACCCTGGTCGGCGCCTCCGGCGCCATCCTCACCCAGCTGATGACGAAGGCGATGAACCGGTCGCTCTTCAACGTCCTGTTCGCCGGATTCGGCA
>CAYYDA010000331.1:0-1612 GCA_964470495.1 uncultured Steroidobacteraceae bacterium
AAGTGATGTTGTTCTCCTCGCCCACCGACCAGAGCTGCCCGCCGTTGGGCGCGGCACGAGGAGCACCGCTTCGGAGCGGACGAGAAGCCCTTCTCCGCAAAGAACTCCTGCTCGGACACGGAAAAGACGAAGTCGATTCCACAGTCACTACAGGTGAGCACCTGATCGGTGTAGGTCACAAGAGACCCCTCCCAACACGAATTGGACCACGTCGAATCCCGATCGCTCGACGCCGGCCCGGGATCTTGCCGCTGCCCCGGTGCCGACGGTTGGACGTGGTGGAGGGGAGAGGAAGGGAAGGGTATGCGTCGCTCGGTTGCGACTTCGACGCGCGGAGTATTACCCGAGCGTGCGCGCTCCGCAAGTCATTTCTTTGCGGGTACCATCGAGGAGTGCGCAGCGGTGGAATCGTGCTCGGCGTCCTCATGGCCCTCGGCGGACTCGTATGGATGGCGCAGGGCCTCAACCTGCCGCTCGCGCCCAGGAGCTTCATGACGGCCGATCGGCTCTGGATCCTCATCGGCGCCGTGACCGCCGTGGCCGGTGTGGTGCTCGTGGGATGGGCGCGGCAGGGCCGCGTCAGCCGATGACGACGCCGGCCTCCGCCATCTCCGAGAGTGCGCGCTCGCCGTCCTCCGGCTGGAGGTTGACGGCCGCGATGGCCTCCGCGAGCAGCCCGACCTCGAATCCGAGCCGGACCGCATCCAGGGCCGTGGCCAGCACGCAATAGTCGGTCGCGAGGCCGCACACCACGACTCGCTCGATCCCCTTTCGGCGCAGGAGACCCTCGAGCTCAGTGGGCGTCTCCTCCGCGGTCTCGGGGTCCCGCATCGTGAAACCGGAGTAGCCGTCCTCCCCCTTAGTTCCCTTTCGAACGCGTGGAGCATCCGCCGGCAGCCTGAATCCGGGCGCCAGCTCCGCGCCCCACGTCCCGCCAACGCAGTGGACCGGCCATACGCCGCCGTCCTTCGCGAAGTGGGGTGTCGAGTCCGGATGCCAGTCCTGGGTCGCCACCACGAACGCACCCGCCTCGATGGCATCACCCACCTCGCGGTTGACGATCGCCACGATCGCCTCACCCCCGCTGACCGACAGGCTGCCAGCCGGATCGGCGAAGTCGTTCTGGAGGTCGACCACCACGAGCGCCGTCCGGTCGTCGTATCGGCTCATGCCTTCGGCACCGATCAGCCGGGGAAGATCCGCCGAAGGCGCTGATACGCCCGCGACGCCGGGCTGGTCGGCGGCTGCGACCTGGCCGATGCGGCCGAGGGGGCCGATGGCGTCGCGAATCCCCGAATCGGCTCGGTCGGTGCCGCGGCGGCCGGCGCGTCCTCGGGCTGGAAGCTCGTCGGCTCGTCCGGAACCCATGGGGATCGCGCGACCTGTCCGCCGGTGCTGGCCACCTCCATCTCTGCAGCGTAGTCATCCTCGGCGGGCCACGCTGGAGCGGCGCGGTTCGGATCACGACCGAACCAGAGCATCGTCTCCTCGCCGGTGGGTGTCGCGCTGGGGGCCTCCACGGCTTCTACTCGCCTTGGCTCCTCGGCTTCGGCGTCCCACCTATCGGCGTCGCCGGCCGCCGCCTGCCCGTCGCCGCCGGGGGCAGGCTCGG
>CAYYDA010000332.1:0-1602 GCA_964470495.1 uncultured Steroidobacteraceae bacterium
TCGCCGATCTTCATCAGCTCGTACGCGTGGCTGATCGTGTCTTTGCGCAATGACACGAGCTCGCGGACATCGGCCGGTGCATCGGACAGTCGCAGGCGATTCTCGATGTAGCCCTTGTCCTTCCCGACCTTCTGCGCCAGCTGCCGGACCGAATAGCCGAAGGCCTCCGTCATCCTGCGGAACATGGTCGCTTCCTCGAGCGGCGACACGTCCTCGCGCTGGAGGTTTTCGATGATGCTCACCTCGAGCGCGGTGCTCTCGTCGAAGTCCACGACGATGGCCGGGATGGTGTCGCGTCCCGCCATCCGCGACGCGCGCCATCGGCGCTCGCCGGCAATCAGCTCGAACTGCGCGCCGCTTGGGCGCACCAGGATCGGCTGCAGGACTCCGTGCTCCCGGATCGAGTCAGCCAGCTCGGTCAGCGAGTCCTCGTCGTAGGACAGGCGCGGCTGCGCCGGGTTGGGGAGGATCTTGCCCACCGGCACCTCGCGGATCTGCGCGTGGGTGGCGCGCGACTCGATGAGCGAGACGATGCCGGGCGCGAGGTCGGTGTGTTGCGCCTCGTCGAACAGGCGGTGGATGTTCTCCTTGAACGCGGGTCGCTTGTCAGCCAAGCTCGATCACCTCCTGCGCCAGGTCGCGGAACGCGCGCGCCGCCGCCGAGCTGGTCGCGTACTCGGTGACGGGCTTGCCGGTGAGCGGCGCCTCGCCGAGCTTCACCGTCTGCTTGATCATGGTGTTGAAGACGCGGTGATCGCCGAGCTCGCGCAGGTTCGCCAGCATCTCTCGGGCGAGGACCGTACGTCCATCGAAGAAGGTCGGCAGCAGGCCGAGCACCTCGAGGTCATGGTTCAGCTTGATCTTGATCGTGTTGATGACCTTGATCAGCGCCGTGAGGCCCTTGATTGCGTAGTACTGGGTCTGTACCGGGATGATGACCCGGTTGCTGGCCACGAGCGAGTTGATGGTGAGCAACCCGAGCGTCGGCGGGCAGTCGATGATCATCACGTCGAACTGTCGCTCTGCCCATCCAGCCAGTGCATCGCGCAGGACCATCTCGCGGCCGATGGCGGTGAAGAGCTCCACCTCGGTCGACGCGAGCTCGAGGGTTGCCGGCGCGGCCCACAGTCCAGGGGTCCCCGTCTCGCGCACGATCTCGTCCAGCGAGACGCGATCTTCGGACAGGACATCGGCCATCGACTGGCGGACATCGGAGAGCGAGATCCCGAGCCCGACGGTGAGGTTCGCCTGGGGATCCATGTCGACGCACAGGACGCGATATCCGCGTTCGGCCAATGCGCCGCCGAGATTAATTGAGCAGGTCGTCTTGCCAACGCCGCCCTTCTGGTTCGCGATCGAGATTACCTTGGTCAACGCTCCACCTTCGTGCGGCTCGGCCTGCGGTTGTGCATCGCGTTAGCGACGTGTCGATGATAGGCCGATGCACTCGCCTCGGTCCATCAGAGTTGTCCACAACGTGGAGAAATCCGCCCGTCGTTGTGCAAAGACATCGGTCTATACTCGAAGTTGTCCACCGTCGTCCTGCGGGGCCCGTAGCTCAATGGTCAGAGCAACCGGCTCATAACCGGATGGTCGCAGGTT
>CAYYDA010000333.1:0-1601 GCA_964470495.1 uncultured Steroidobacteraceae bacterium
GCCAGGGCGACCGCCGCCACCGCCGTCTTGCCGCTGCCGACATCGCCCTGGAGGAGGCGGCGCATCGGCCGCTCGCCGTCGATATCGGCCAGCACCTCGCCAACCGCCAAGGCCTGGTCGTTCGTGAGCGTGAAGGGCAGCGCGGCGACGATCTCGTCCCGCGCCGCAACGTCGACGCCGATGCGCGGCGCGCGGAGACCCTCGCGCGCCTGGCGTGCCTGGGCCAGCGTCAGCTGCAGCGCCAGGAGCTCGTCGAACGCCAGTCGATCAAGCGCCTCGGTGACGTCGGCGGCCTCCTCAGGGAAGTGCGCCGCGCGGAGGGCGTCGTCGAGAGCCGGCAGAACGCCGCGCTCCGCATCGGCGAGCGGATCGACCACTCCGGGAAGCGCGCGGTCCATGACGCGCGCCAACAGCTCGCGCAGGCGTTTCTGCGTCACGCCGGCGGTCAGGTGGTAGACGGGCACGACCCGCGCGGTGTGCACCGACTCGCGGCCGACCGGTGAGAACTCGGGCGAGGTGAACTGCGCTCGCCACCCGCGCTTGGTGACCTTGCCGGACACGATGATCTCGTCGCCCTGCTCAAGCCGGCGTTCGACGTAGCGACGTCCGAACCAGACCGCCTCGGCGCTGCCGGTCGCATCGGTCAGCTGGGCGATCACCCGCTGCGGGCGCCGCCCGAACCCCGGCTCGATGCGGATCGCCTCGACGCGCACCCGCGCCGACTGCTTCTCGTCGGGGATCAGCTCCCCGAGGGGTCGGAGGTCGCTGAAGTCGTCGTAGCGGAACGGGAGGTACCAGAGCGCCTGGCGCGGTGTCGTGATGCCGAGCTTCGCGAGCGCTGCCGTCCCGCGCGCCAGCTCGGGCATGACGCTGCGGATCGGCAGATCGAGCTCATCCGGCCCGAGGACCGTCACTGTGTTCGTGCCACAACGCCGGTGACGAACGCTCGAATCGCGTCGTACGCCGGCGTGTAGCCATCGTCCGTCTGGACGACGAGCAGGGCCCCGTCCATCGTCAGCGGCGCATACCGACCGTCCGCCACTTCCGCTCCAACGTCGTCGATCCGCAGCGCATCCAGGTGAGCCGGGTGGCGATCGGTGCGTTCCCGGTACCGGGCCTCGATGCGTTCCGGTACCGCCGTGCAATGCAGCTGCCGGAGGTCGGCGCCATCGAGCGCCCGGCCCAGTTCATCCTCCGATCGGCCTCGTCGGAAGTTGGCCTCGACCACGGCCGCCTGCCCGGCCTCGACCGTGGATCGGAGCAACGCGAAGAGCGCCGCGTATGCCGCGTCACCCAGCTGGCTCGACTCCGCGACTGTGTGTGGGAGCCCGATCGCATCGGCAAGCGATTCCTTGATGGCATCCTTCGAGAGCAGCCGGGCATCAACGTCCAGGGCGAGGCGGCGCGCCAGCGTCGTCTTGCCGGTTGCGGGCGCACCGCTCACAACCACCACGAGCGGCCGGCTCGATTGCATCGGCCGATCCTAGCGTGCTACCATCGCGGTCGTTCCGGCGCCCTGCGCCGGTCGTTTCGTGAGTGGAGATCCTTCGACCATGGCCCGCGTCTGCGACATCTGCGGCAAGCGCCCGATCACCGGCTGG
>CAYYDA010000334.1:0-1586 GCA_964470495.1 uncultured Steroidobacteraceae bacterium
GAGAAGTACACCGTCATCCGCGGCCCGTTCGTCCACAAGGACGGTCGGGAGCAGTTCGAGATCCGGACGCACAAGCGCCTCATCGACATCATCGACCCGTCGACGAAGACGGTCGATGCGCTGATGCGGCTGTCGCTCGCGGCCGGCGTCGATATCGAGATCAAGATGTGAAGCGCCTCCGGTCGGCCACCAGGGCCGACTGCGAGGAACTTCCGCCATCAGTTGAGAGGGAACCACAACAGTGCCGGCAGGTTTGATCGGGAGGAAGCTTGGAATGATGCGAATCTTCCAGGACGACGGCAGCGTCGTCCCGGTGAGCGTCATCGAGGCGACCCCGAACACGGTCACGCGACTTCGTGACGTCGAGAAGGACGGCTATACCGCCGTGCAGCTCGGCGCCGGCGTCGCGCGCCGCTCGACCAAGCCGGTTGCGGGGCAGTTCAAGCACCTCGACAAGGAGCACCAGCACCCGAAGCACGTCCGCGAGCTCCGTCTCGACGCGACCGAAGGCTACGAGGTCGGACAGCAGGTCGAAGTCAACCTGTTCGAGGCCGGGGAGCTCGTCGACGTGACGGGCGTCAGCAAGGGCCACGGCTTCACCGGCGTCATCGCCCGCCACAACTTCAAGCGCGGGCCGAAGACGCACGGATCCGATCATCACCGGGCGCCCGGCTCGATCGGCGCGGGGACGTACCCCGGCCGCGTGTGGAAGGGCACCCGCATGGCCGGTCACATGGGCAACGAGCAGGTGACCGTCAAGAAGCTCACGGTCGTGAGGGTCGATCCGGAGCGCAACCTCATCCTGGTCAAGGGTGCGGTGCCCGGCGCACGCAACGGCCTGCTCCTCGTGCAGAAGGCGAAGTAGGACGATGCCACAGACGACGATCCTCAAGGCGGACGGCAAGGAGGGTGGCAAGGTGGACCTTGCCGAGACCCTCTTCGCCGCCCCGATCAACGAGTCCCTCATCCACCAGGCGGTCATCCGCCAGCTGGCCGGCCGGCGCTTCGGCACCGCCGACACGCTGACGCGCGGTGAGGTCCGCGGCGGCGGCAAGAAGCCGTGGCGCCAGAAGGGCACCGGCCGCGCCCGCCAGGGCACCAAGTCGGCACCGCACTGGACCGGCGGTGGCGTCGTGTTCGGCCCGCACCCGCGCAGCTACGAGCAGAAGATGCCGTCGAAGATGCGCCGCACCGCGCTGCGCGGCGTCCTCTCGGCCAAGCAGGCCGATGGCGCGCTGCGCGTGGTCGAGAGCGTCGACCTCGAGGACGGCCGGACGAAGGACATGATGGGACGCCTGATCGGCTGGAAGGCCGAGGGCAAGGTGCTCCTCGTCCTGCCGGTGCGCGACCCTGCCGTCGAGCGCTCCTGCCGCAACCTGCAGGAAGTCCGCGTGATCCTCGCCGACAGCCTGAACGTGGTCGACCTGCTGGAGGCCGATACGGTCGTCTTCACCCAGGCCGCCCTCGACCGGGCCCAGGAGGTGTACGCATGAGCGCCTCAAACCTGCACGACGTGCTCCTGCGTCCCGTCATCAGCGAGAAGAGCACGCTCGAGACCGAGCGCAACAACTACACCTTCGCCGTCG
>CAYYDA010000335.1:0-1580 GCA_964470495.1 uncultured Steroidobacteraceae bacterium
AAGAAGCGCTCGCGCAAGCGCGAGCACGGCTTCATGGCCCGGATGGCCACGAAGGGCGGTCGCCGCGTGCTCGCTCGTCGTCGGGCCAAGGGGCGCAAGAAGCTCACCGTCTGACCGCCGACGGGCCTCTTCTGACCATGCCTGCGCTGCCGATGCTTCGGCGCCGGGCGGACTTCGAGGCGATCGGCCGTCACGGCACCGCACGATCGACCGCCCTGCTGGTCCTCCGCTGGATGAGGACCGAACGGGTCGAGACGCGCGTCGGGCTGTCGACTCCCCGGACGCTCGGAGGCGCCGTTCAGCGCAATCGAGTGCGACGTCGCCTGCGGAGCCTGCTCCGCGAGCGGATCAGTCGGATCCGTCCCGGGTGGGACGTCCTGCTGATCGCGCGGCCGGCCGCCGGCGGCGCCAGCCAGGCCGAGCTGGGAGCGGCGATCGACGCGCTCCTGGCGCGGTCGGACATCGGTAAGGGATGAAGAGAATCGGGTTGGGACTGATCATCGCGTACCAGAAGCTGACGGCCTGGATGCCGCCGAGCTGCCGGTACTCGCCGACCTGTTCCCATTACACCTACCAGGCCATCGAGCGCCACGGGCTGCTTAGGGGATCCTGGATGGGGGCGAAGCGCATCGGTCGCTGCAACCCCTTCCATCCCGGCGGCTACGACCCGGTCAGCTAGACGAGAGAGAGCGATTTGACCCCGACCATCGGTGCAGGCTTCCTGGGGATCGAGCACTTCACGCCCCCCTGGGATGTCTTCTTCCTGCCGCTCTTCAACCTGCTCGTCTTCCTCTACCAGATCCCGTTCTTCGACTTCGCGCTGGCGATCATCGTCTTCACGATCGTGATCCGCACCATCCTGGCGCCTCTCTTCGTGCGGCAGATCCGATCCCAGAAGGAGATGCAGCGGATGCAGCCGCTGGTCCGAGAGGTCCAGCGCAAGCACAAGGGCAACCGCCAGAAGATCGCCGAAGAGACGATGGCGCTGTACAAGGAGCACGGCGTCAACCAGTTCGGCGGCTGCCTGCCGGTCGTGCTCCAGCTGCCGATCCTGTTCGCCCTGTACCAGGCTCTCATCCGCGCCTCAGGCGTGATCACCGGCTTCACGGTCAACGAGGGCAACCAGGCCGCGTTCACCGCCCTTCAGGAAGCCAATGTCGTCACTGCCGTCGCGGGCCAGGAGAACACCTACCAGGTTGCCTTCGAGGGCGCCTGCAACCTTCCCGCATATAGCCAGCTGCCGCAGTTCCTGCCGCTGAACTGCCAGCTCATCGATCCGGTCAAGCTGTCGGAGCCCGTCAACACGTCCGTCGGCTGGCTGCTCAACCTCGACCTGGCGCAGGTCGACAATGTCTTCGCGATCCCGGTCGTCGGCTTCGCGCTCTCGTTCCTGGCCGTCATCGCCGCCGTTCTGCAGTTCGTGCAGGTCAAGATGACGAGCCCGCGCCCCAACGCGGACGACCCGACCTCCTCGATGACGAGCACGATGACCTACACGTTCCCGCTGCTCACCATCATCTGGGGCGGGATCTTCCCGTCAGGCCTGATCCTGTACTGGATCGTGTACACCGCGTACCTGG
>CAYYDA010000336.1:0-1574 GCA_964470495.1 uncultured Steroidobacteraceae bacterium
ACTGGAAGCAGACCTCGCACTTGTGCTCGCCGAACGGGTCGTAGATCAGGTCGAGCCGGCCGCGCCATCGGTCGGGGATCTCGGGTCGCACCTCGGGGTACTGGCGCGTGACCTTGGGCGAGAAGAAATTGCGCAGCGTGGTCGCCATGCCCTTGGCGATGCCGGAGCCCGGGAATGCCATCAGGTCGGTCCTCGGCGAGCGATGTTGTTTCCACGTACCAACCAGGATCGGCTTGGGCGAATGAAATGCCTGCCAGCGGTCGCGAATCCTCGGCAAATCTGCGTCTTGAAGCTGCCCGGAGACGTCAGACCGCGCCTAAGCCGGCTGTGATTGGTACCTGGCGAGAGTAGCCGGGGAATGAGCGCGACGCCCACGTCCATCACAGGTCGAACACCACCACCGCGATGGCGGTGATGAACAGGTTCACGAGCGCCAGCGGCAGCAGGACCTTCCAGGCGACCCCCATCAGCTGGTCGACGCGGACGCGCGGCAGGGTGGCGCGCAGCCAGATGGCGACGAAGACGAACAGGTACGTCTTCAGGAAGAACCAGAAGATGCCCCACAGCGTGCCGGCGAAGCCACCGAGCTGCGCGGGGAACGGCCACGGCGCGAGCCAGCCGCCGAAGAAGAGGCTGATCAGGATGCCGCTCATGATGAACAGGGCGACGTACTCGGCGAAGAAGAAGAAGCCGAAGCGCATTCCCGAGTACTCGGTGAAGGGCCCGGCCACGAGCTCGCTGTCCGCCTCGACCATGTCGAACGGCGTGCGGTTGATCTCCGCCAGGCTGGCGACGTAGAAGATGCCGAGGCCGACCGGTTGCCAGATGAGGAGCCAGCCGTGCTCGTGCTGCCAGGCGATGAGCTCGCTGAAGCTGAGCGTGCCGGCCAGGACCACGGCCCCCACGATCGACAGTGTGAGCGGGATCTCGTAGCTCACCATCTGTGCGGCGCTGCGCAGCCCACCCAGGAGCGAGTACTTGTTGTAGCTCGCCCACCCGGCCACCAACAGGCCCACCACCGATAGGCCGATGACGGCGAAGAAATAGACGATGCCGATGTTGAAGTCGGCTGCGATGGCGCCGGGCGCGAAGGGCATGACCAGCATGCTCATTGCCGCGGCCATGTAGACCATCCACGGCGCCAGCGTGAAGGTGCCCCGATCCGCCTGGTCGGGAACGGTGTCCTCCTTGGCCAGCACCTTGAAGCCATGGATCGTGCTCTGGAACAGGCCGCCGGGCCCGACGCGATTGGGCCCCAGCCGCAGGTTCATGGCCGCGATCACCTTCAGCTCCATCTGGATGATGACGAATGCGGTCGGCACGGTCAGCAGCAGCAGCAGCGTCGTGGCCAGCACGAAGCGCCCGATGCCGAGCAGCAGCTCCCAATCCATAGCTACAGGGCCATCGGTTACTTGTCCACGCCGCCCATGACCGGGTCGAAGCTGGCCATCACGGCCATCGTATCGGCGACCAGTTTGCCGGGCATGACCTTGGGAAGCGCCTGGAGGCTGATGAAGCTGGGGTCGCGCATGCGGAACCGATACGGGTTCGGCCCGCCGTCGCTGATGGCGTAG
>CAYYDA010000337.1:0-1570 GCA_964470495.1 uncultured Steroidobacteraceae bacterium
ACAGCCACTGGAGTCGGGCTGGGGGTCGGTGACGGGCTGGGTGACGGGCTGGGTGTGGGTGACTGCGTCGGTGTGGGGCTCGGCGTCGACGACGGGCTCGGGCTGGCCTTCGGCGAGGGTGTGGGAGTGGGTTCAGGCCTCGCCGTGAGCATGATGGCGCCCGCGCCGACGAGAATGGCGACGAGGAGGAGGCCACCCACGCCGAGCACGGCAGCACCAGTTCGGTTGCGATGCATGGGGCCCCCATCCTATCGGCCGGGGCCGGATGATGCCAATCCGCTGCTAGACTCACGAGCCATGCCGGGCTTCTCGACGCGCGCCATCCGAGCCGCGAGCCGCGTCCCCGACGCGCCGCAGCCACCGGTCAACGTCCCGATCTACCAGACCGCCACCTTCGAGGTCGCCGATGCGGCCGAGCTGGCGGATCTCCTCGAGTTCTCGCGCCCGGGACATTCGTACTCGCGCTACTCGAACCCGACCCACGCGGCGCTGGAGGAGGCCCTCGCCGAGCTCGAGGGGGCGGAGGCCGGCCTGGCGACGGCCTCGGGCATGGCGGCCATCCACGCGGTCGTCCTGTCCGTCCTGCGCAGCGGCGACGACCTCGTCATGCCGCGTGCCGTGTACGGCGGGATGATTGGGCTGGCCGGCTCCGTCCTGGAGCGCTCGGGGATCGGACACCGAGCCGTCGACACGACCGACCTCGACCAGGTCGGCGCGGCGATCGGCCCGCGCACCCGCCTCCTGTGGCTCGAGACGATCAGCAACCCGACCACCGCCGTGGCCGACATCGCCGCGCTGGCGGAACTGGCGCACGTCCGAGGCGTCCTGGTCGGAGTGGACAACACCTTCGCCTCGCCGGCGCTCGCCAACCCCCTCGCCCTCGGCGCCGACCTGGTGGTGCATTCGACGACGAAGTTCATCGGCGGCCATTCGGACACGATTGGCGGTGCCCTCGTCGGCTCCGCCGATCGCGTCGCGGCCGCCCGCGAGGTCGTCGTCACCGTCGGCGGCAACGCCTCTCCGTTTGCGGCGTTCCTGGCACTGCGCGGGCTGAAGACGCTCGCCCTTCGCATGGAGCGTCACTCCGCCAACGCCCTCGCCGTGGCCCGGGCGCTCGAGGGCGCGCCGGGCGTGGCGCGCGTCCTGTATCCCGGGCTCGCCTCCCATCCACAGCACGATCTCGCCATGCGCATCCTGTGCGACGGGATGGCGGGCGGGATGCTGGCCATCGAGCTCGATGGCGGTCGCCGCCACGGCGAGCGGTTCCTCGAGCGGGTGCGCGTCGCAGTCCATGCCACCAGCCTGGGCGGCGTCGAGACCCTGGTCAGCCACCCGGCCAGCTCCAGCCACCGCCAGCTGGCCGATGACGAGCTCGCCGCCGCCGGGCTATCGCCCGGTATGGTGCGGGTCTCGATCGGCCTCGAGGACGAGGCGGATCTGATCGAGGACCTCGTCGGCGCCGCGCGTCCCGAGGGATGACGCCCTCACGCGTCGCCAGCGCGGCGGCGCCGGTCGGCGACCGGCTCGCCGGGAGCGCGGAGCGGACGCTGCGCGCCGTCGGCGACGCCCG
>CAYYDA010000338.1:0-1556 GCA_964470495.1 uncultured Steroidobacteraceae bacterium
GCCGCCGCCGCGGCGCAGGGCCGAGAGCGCCGCGATCGACTGGTTGGTGTCAGTCGCACCGATGCGCTCGACCAGCACCGGCGCGCCGACGCCCACGTCCGGAAGCCGGTCGCCGGACGCGTCGGTCACGACCACGATGGTGGAGTCGGCGTCGCGGGCGGCCAGCGCCGACGAAAGCGCGAAGGCATCGGTCAGGTCGCCCGGCAGCTGTGTCGCCTCGATGCCGTCGATCGCCTCGAGCGCAGCGTCGGTGTCATCGGTCTCGCTGACGAGGACGTCCGCGGTGTCGGCGGCGGAGACGACCGTGACGCGGCCGCCCACCGGCAGCCGGCCGACGACCTCGCGCGCCCGCTCGCGTGCCAGCGCCATGCGATCCTCGTCGTCGGTGCGCGTCGCCATCGAGGCGCTCGTATCGACGATCAGCACGACGTTCGCGGCCAGGTCGGACTGGATCGCGCTGTACGGACGCGCGGCGGCGAAGACCACGATCGCGGCGATCAACAGCTGGATCAGCAGCAGCCAGCTGAATCGCAGGCGCTGCCAGGGCGCGTTGGCCTCGATGTCGCGGATGAGCTGCTGCCATAGGAACGTGGAGCCGACCGGCAGGTCGCGCCGTCGCAGGCGGAGCATGTAGAAGGCCACGATGATCGGCAGCGCCACCAGGCCGAGGAGCGCCAGCGGCGCGATCATTCGACCACTCTCCGGCGGCGCAGGACGTCGAACAGGAGATCGGCGAGGTCGAGATCGGTCGGCACCTGCGCGTAGGCCCCGCCGCGCCGACCGACGAAGCTGCTGATCTCCTCGGCCCATTCGGCCAGGCGGGTGCGGTACCGCTCGACGAGGTCGTCGTCACCGCTCACCTCCACGGCGTGGCCGGTCTCGTTATCCACCAGCCGGGCGTCGGGCGGCACCTCGGGCTCCAGCTCGTCGGGCGCCAGCAGGTGGAGGACCGACAGCTGGCAGCGGGTGCCGGCGAGATCGCGCAACGCGTCGAGATAGCCGGGGTCCATGAGGTCGCTGATCAGCAGCATCGGCCCGGTGCCTCGCATCCGGCCCGCGTACGCGCGTGCCGCGGCCGCGAGGCCGGTGAGGCGCTCGGTGCGCGGCTCGGACAGGAAGCGGAATAGCTCGAGCGCTCGGCGCTTGCCTCGGATCGGCGGCAACGCGCTCGCGGCGCCATCGCCCAGGAACGCGACGCTCACGCGGTCCATGCTCGCAAGGCCGAGGTAGCCGAGCGCGGCCGCCGCACGCCGCGCGGCGTCGAGCTTGTTCGGCTCCCCGTAATCCATCGAGCGCGACGCGTCGACGAGGATGTGTACGGTAACGTCCTCCTCCTCGACGAAGAGCTTCACGAACAGCTTCTCGAGGCGCGCATACGCGTTCCAGTCCAGCTGGCGCAGGTCGTCGCCGGCCGCGTAGTTGCGGTAGTCGGCGAACTCGACGCTCTGTCCTCGCCGCACGCTGCGTCGCTCGCCCTTCATGCGTCCCGCGGTCATGCGGCGTGACGCCAGCTCCAGCTGCTCGAGGCGCCGCAGGAAGGTCTCGTCGAAGAAGGG
>CAYYDA010000339.1:0-1552 GCA_964470495.1 uncultured Steroidobacteraceae bacterium
TCGAGATCGAGGCCGTCGCCATGGTGAGGGCCGGTTGACGCTGCGATTCGGCCGCACCTACCATCGCCCAACGTGTCTGCTCAACTGACCCGACCGGCGGCCATCGTCCTTGCGGCCGGCCAGGGAACGCGCATGCGTTCTCGGGTTCCCAAGGTGCTGCATCCGATCGCCGGTCGCTCGCTGATCGATCACGTCCTGGACGCCCTCAGCGGCGCCGGCGTCGACCGGCCGGTGGTCGTCACCGGGCACGGAGCCGATAGGGTCGAGCTGGCCGTTGCGGATCGCGCCACGACAGCTCGCCAGGAGCCGCAGCTCGGCACCGCCGACGCGGTCCGGGTCGGCCTGACGGCCGTCCCCAATGACGTGGCGACGGTTCTCGTCACCATGGGAGACGCGCCGCTGCAGCCGATCGACCTGTACCGCGCCATCCTGAGCGAGCGCGAGGTCGGGGAGCCGGCGATCGTGCTCGTCTCGGCGCACCTCTCGGACGCGACCGGATACGGGCGCGTCGTGCGCGGCCGCGACGGCGGCGCCACCGCCATCGTCGAGGAGCCCGACCTCGACGACGCGACGCGCGCCATCGGGGAGATCAACGTCGGCACCTATGCCTTCGACGGTCCGTGGCTCCGCGCGGCGCTCGCCCGCGTGGGGGCCGCAACCACCGGCGAGCAGTACCTGACCGATCTCGTCGCCCTGGCCGTGGCCGACGGGCGTGCCGTCCGCGTCGTCGAGGCCGGCGACGCCGCCGACATGATCGGGATCAACGATCGAGTCGCGCTGGCGACCGCCGAGGAGCGCATGCGACGCCGCATCGTCGAGGACCACCTGCGCAACGGAGTGACCATCGTCGACCCCGCCACCACGCGCATCGACGCCGGCGTCGAGATCGGCCAGGACGCACGCATCGAGCCGTGGTCGATCCTCGAGGGCGCCACCGTGATCGCGCAGGACGCCGTGATCGGCCCGAACGCCCACGTTCGCGACAGCCGCATCGGCCCGCGCACGCGCGTCTGGGCCAGCGTGATCGAGGAGTCGACCGTGGCGGAGGATGTCGAGATCGGCCCGTTCGCGCACCTGCGACCCGGGTCCGAGGTCGGCGCGCGCTGCCGAATCGGCAACTTCGCCGAGATCAAGAAGAGCCGCGTCGGGGCAGGCACGCAGCAGCATCACTTCAGCTACCTCGGCGACGCCGAGATAGGGGAGAACGTCAACGTCGGAGCGGGCTCGGTGACGGCGAACTTCGACGGCACCGACAAGCACCGCACAATCATCGGCGACGGCGCCAGCATCGGCGTCGACACGATGATGGTGGCGCCGGTGACCATCGGCGCAGGAGCCACCACCGGCGCGGGCTCGGTCGTCACGCGCGACGTGGCGCCCGGCAAGAAGGTGGTCGGCGTGCCCGCACGCCCGATCGAGATGAAGCGACGCAGTCAATCGCCGGTCGAGCCCGGCGAGCCCAGCGCCGGCGAGGCGCCCGTCCCGACCGGGGCGGATCGGAACCCGTAGCGAGGCGCATCCAGCCCAACCATGCCTGAAGGCAGCAGTACCA
>CAYYDA010000340.1:0-1550 GCA_964470495.1 uncultured Steroidobacteraceae bacterium
AGCGTGTACTGCTGCTTGGCGACCGTCACGCGATGCTCCTGCATCGCCTCCAGCAGCGCCGATTGAGTCTTCGGCGTCGCTCGGTTGATCTCGTCCGCCAGGACGAGGTTCGAGAAGATCGGCCCCTGCTGGAAGCGGAAGCGTCGCTCGCCGCCTTCCTCGACGATGATGTTCGTGCCGATGATGTCGGCCGGCATGAGGTCCGGCGTGAACTGGATGCGTGAAAAGCCCACGTCGAGTGCCTCGGCCATCGTCCGCACCAGCATCGTCTTGCCGAGGCCGGGAACGCCCTCGAGCAGCGCGTGCGATCCCGCGATCAGGCTGATCAAGGTCTGCCGCACCAGCTGATGCTGGCCGACGATGAAGGCGCCAACCTCGGTCTCGATGCGGGTCGCCATCTCGGCGAAGCGCTCGGGGGCGAGCTCATCGGTGGCCGGTGCGGTCGCGGTCGTGGTCGGCTCGGTCATGGGTTGTCGGTCACTCCGTGGGTTCGAGGCGGGAGAAGTAGTCGCGGACGAAGTCCTTCAGCGTGATCGGCACCTGCTGCCGGTCGAGCGCCGACTGGGCGTAATCGTTGTAGAGATCGAAGACCGATGAATACGGGACGACGCTCTCGTTGTCGAAGCCGACTCCGGCGCCCGACCCGGTCTGGTCCGTTCCACCGTTGCCGCCTGAGCCGGCGATGAAGTCGGGGTCACCCGGCCGCCCGAAGCGATCGAAGTCGCTCAGGACGTTGCCCTCCTCGTCGGTCTCGAAGCCCTCGTTGCCCTTGGTCGGGCCGTCGAAGCCGCCCGTGCGGAGTCCGCCACCGGGGATGCGCCGAACGGTGGTGCCTCCGCCGCTGCCCGGCTGTCCGCCTGCGCCCGGGTTGCTGCCGGGCTGCGACCCTGGCTGCGATCCCGGCTGGGACCCGGGCTGGCCTCCGGGCTGGCCACCCGGCTGGCTGCCGGGTTGACCTGGTTGCCCCGGCTGACCTGGCTGACCCGATGCGCCCGGCTGACCGGGCTGCCCCGACGCGCCAGGCTGACCGGGCTGCCCGGATGCACCAGGCTGCCCGGATGAGCCGGCCCCGGGCTGCCCGGATGCACCCGGCTGTCCTGTCGATGAGCCGGTCGGCTGGCCCGCGCGCGCGACCTGGCGAGCGCCCTCCTGGAGGGCCGTCTGTGCGTCCGACACGTCCCGCTGGAGCTGGCGTTCGCGCTCGCCCTGGCGGAACGCCTCGGCCGCGCGCTCGAGCGCTTCGGCAGCGGCCTGTCGGTCCTCTTCGCTTCCCGAGCGGGCGGCGGCATCGAGTGCGTCCGCGGCCTGGGCCAGCGCCTGGGCAACCTGTGGCTGCGAGGCGGCGCCTGCCTGCGCGGACTGGCGCAGCTCGTCGGCGCGGGCCGCAGCCTCTTCGGTCGTCAGCTCGTCGGTCCGCTCGGCGAGCTCCTCGAGGTCGTTCGCAGCCTGCTCGGGGTCACCCTCCGGGTTCGCCTCCTCGTCGCCCGTCGCGGCGCGTGATGCGGCACGCGCGAGGGCGCTGAGTGCGGCGTCCTGCTCGGCTGCCTGCG
>CAYYDA010000341.1:0-1549 GCA_964470495.1 uncultured Steroidobacteraceae bacterium
GGCGACCCACAGCGCATCACCGAGATGGGACGCGTCACATCCGGCGACGAGCCGGCCACACAGCCGACGCGCGCCGAGTGGTGGTGGCCGCTTGCTTTGGCGGGCCTGGCGCTGCTGGCGGTCGAGTGGCTGCTCTTCCACCGGCCGACACGCCGCAGCCTGACCCGCGCGTTCCGCGGTCGCACCGCGCCGCTCTCCGGACGTGCCCGATGACCCTGCCCATCGGCCTGTCGGATCCGGTCTGGCTGTGGCTGGCGCTGCCGGCGCTCGCGATCGTGGTCGTCGGCTGGATGGGCGCCTCGCGGACGTTGCCCATGGGTCGCCGTATCGCGTCGCTCGTGATCCGGATCGTGCTGGTCTCGTGCCTCGTCCTGTCCCTGGCCGGTGCGCGACTCGCGCTGCCGTCGGACCGGCTCAGCGTGGTCTACCTGCTCGATGCATCTGCCTCGATGCTCGACGCGACCCGCGAGGGACTGGTGGAGTGGGCCCGGGACAGCGTGCGGTCGATGCCGGAGGGCGACGCCGCCGGCGTGGTCGTCTTCGGCGCCAACGCCCTGGTCGATCGGCTTCCCTCGGATCTCGACGAGCTGTCGGAGCCGGCGTCGCGCCCGGTCGTCGGCGCCACCGACGTCGCCGCCGCCGTGCGCCTCGCGGCAGCCATCTTCCCGACCGGCACGCAGCAGCGGATCGTGCTCCTGTCGGACGGCAACGACACGTCGGGCGAGGCCGAGGAGGCCATCACCGCGGCCTCGTCGCGCGGGATCCGGCTCGACGTCGTGACGCCTGCCGACGAATCGGCCGCGGAGGTCCTGGTCGACGCCGTCGATGCGCCGCCGGGAGCGCGCGTCGGCGAGACGATCGACCTCACCGTCCGTCTTCGTTCCACCATCACCACAACGGCGACCCTGCGCCTCCTCGCCGACGGCGCGACCGTGGCCACCCGGGAGCTGGAGCTCGAGCCCGGGGTGACGACAATCCCGTTCGCGGTCACCGCGGCCGAACCCGGCTTCCACGTCTTCCGCGCGGTGATCGAGCCCGCGGAGGACCGCTTCACGGAGAACAACGCAGCCGATGCGTATGTGCTCGTCACCGGCGAGCCCCAGGTGCTCGTCGCCACCGACGATGCCGAGCGGGCCGCCGACCTCGTGGCGTCGCTCGGCGAGGGCAGCCTGGAAGTGACCGTCGTGCCGGCCGGTGGCGTCCCGTCGTCGCTCACCACGCTGGCCGGATACGACGCCATCGTGCTGGATAACGTGAACGCCGATCAGCTCGGCGCCGGCACCATGGCATCGCTCCAGGTCTACGTGCGCGACCTCGGCCGGGGCCTGGTCATGCTGGGCGGCCGCGACAGCTTCGGCGCCGGAGGCTACCTCGACTCTCCGATCGAAGAGACGCTGCCGGTCTACATGACCGTCCGCGACCGCGAGCGCTCGCCGGACGTGGCAATGGTGGCCGTGGTCGACAAGTCGGGCAGCATGGCGGACTGCCACTGCACCGGCGACTCGCGCGACAACGCTAATCCGTCGGGAACGCGCGGCTTCGAGAAGGT
>CAYYDA010000342.1:0-1543 GCA_964470495.1 uncultured Steroidobacteraceae bacterium
CTTTGCCAGCTCCGCGGCAGCGGCGCGACCGGCCTCGGTTAGCGGGCGGTCGTCATCCGCGATGCCCTCGCTGCCGACGGGAATCGGCTCGGCGTGGCGAACGAGCAGCACGTCGAGCGGCGCGAGGGTCGAGCGCACCTCGAGGGGTCCAGTCATGCGGCGCAGTCTAGTTCGGGCACGGGAGGGGCCGCCGGCGGAGGGCACCTGCCGAGCGGCCCGAGACATGCGCCCAGCGTGCACCGTGCTGGGTGGCCGGCGCAACAGCCGGCAGTCGCGAACCACCTACGTCATTCGACCCGGAAGCGCGCCGTGCTAGGGTCAGCCGATGCGCGCGCGACTTCTCATCGTGCCGCTCCTCGCCCTCATCGTGACGAGCTGCACCCGGTTTGCTGATCCGGCCACGCCCGGATCGACCCCGACGCCGTCCCCATCGGCCGACGCGTCCGCCTCGGCGGAGCCGAGCCGGCCTGCTCCCAGCGCCACGCCAACGCCACTGCCGACGCCACGCCCGCTACCGACGCCCGTTCCCGACGCGCCGGAGACGCTGGACCTCGTCGTGACCGGCTGCCCGGGCGGCGTCGTGGTCGACTGGTCGCCGGCGACCCATCCGGAGTTTCATCACTACACCGCGCTGCGTAGCATCGAGGCGGAGGTCGATCCAGCCTATCCGCCGATCGCGCCGGCGGTGGATTGGGGCGACAGCCATACGACCGACCGCTTCGTCACCTCTGCCGTGGACTCGACCCTCATCCCCAGTGACACGCAGCTGTATTACCGGGTGATGGCCTACGACGAGGTCAACCGCGTGGTGGCGGCCACTTCGGTGCGCGATACGCATCTGTCGGAGGTGGTCGAGCTCGGGCCGCTCGTCGCCGAGGAGGGCGAGGAGGACGAGGAGGCGCCGAGCACCCACCTCGACTGGACGCTGTTCGGCGGGCTGGGGCGCTGCTTCAGCTCGTACCAGGTGCTCATCGGGCCTGCCGGCAGCACGCCGGCTTCGACGTTGACCGTCATCTCGGACCAGTCGACGACCGAGCTCGAGACGCTGGGCCTGCACTCCGGGACGACGTACGCCATCCAGGTCAATGCCGTCCGCTCCACGACGCTCGGCAGCTTCGTGGTTGCCCGGTCGGAGATCGCCACCTACACCGTGCCCTGAGCCGCCGCGGTCGAACCGCGCACCACGAGCGTCGGCTCGAGCTGCACAGGTGCCGATGGCTGGCCCTCGCCCTCACCGGCGAGCAGATCGACCAGGTGCTCGACCGCCCATCGGCCGAGCAGGTCGATCGGCTGGCGGATGGTTGTGAGCGGCGGATCGGTCCAGGCGGCGAGGTCGATGTCGTCGAAGCCGACCACCGACACATCCTCGGGGACGCCGATCCCGGCCCGCCGCAGCGCACGCAGGACCCCGATCGCCGTGAGGTCGTTGTAGGCCACGATGCCCGTCACCCCCGTGGCGATGAGCGCCTCGGCCGCCAGGGCGCCACCGGCCACGCGGCCGTCGCCGATGCCGACCAGCGGGTCGGGCAGGTCCGCGGCGCGA
>CAYYDA010000343.1:0-1541 GCA_964470495.1 uncultured Steroidobacteraceae bacterium
GTTGACCACGGCCGAGCCGGTGGCCGCCCCGCCACTCGTCCGCGCGGTGCCGACCGACAGCGACGAGGGCTCGCTCCCACGCGGCCCTGCAGCGGAACGCGGAGCAGTCCTGTCGGGGACGCCGACGCCCGCGCCCTCGAACGAGGTCACCGGCACCGGCAGCAACTACCCGGGCACGGCCGGCTGGATCGGGGAACCCACCGTGGCGCTTCCGGGCGAGCTGGGTGGCCGCTACACGGGTGAGGTCAACGGCCACGTCACTGTCTGTGCCGACCGATGCGTCCGCCTGCGGGTCGTCGACTGGTGCGAGTGCTACTGGGGGACCGATGACGAACGGGTCGTCGACCTCTCACACCCAGCATGGTCACTCGTGACCGACGCGCCGCTCGAGCAGGGCCTCGTCGAGGTTCGCCTGATCCTCGAGCGCTAGCTGCAGCTCACGTTCACGGTCGCGGGCTCGACCGCGAGGCCGGGGATCTCCTCGGTCAGCTCGACGGTGGAGCCCCCCTCGATCTGCGACGTGACCGTGCCGCGCGTGCGCAGCTGCCGGCCGTCGGCGTCCAATGCGACGAGCTGACACTTCGCGCGCCCAGGCTTGGTGCCCTCGTTCGTGACCGCGTAGGTAATGGCGTACCCGAGATCCGCGGGCTCGACACCGCGAACGTCCGCCCCATACGGTCCGACGCCGCGCAGCGACAGGCTGGCCGCGAATGCGAGCCCGGCGATCGCCAGCACGATGCCGACGACCACGGTCCCGTGGTACTGCGACGCGGACGGTGTCGCCATCCCCGCGCGGTTGCAGACCTCGCAGATCGACTCGTCGGGGCCGATCTCGCGGCCGCACTTGATGCAGTTTCGCCCCGCGACCGGCGCCGTCATCGGTCCGGGCGCGGTTGCGGCAGTCGCTCCCCCGCGATGACCGGGATTGGCAGCCAATTCTCCTGGGGCGCCAGCGGGCACGACCACATCGGGTCGTATACGCAGGAAGGGTGGTACGCGTAGTTGAAGTCGAGGGTCAGCTCGTCGGCATCGGTCCCCAGGTCAGCGCCCTTGGCGGAGTCCCACAGGTAGCGGCCGCTGCCGTACGTCTCCTTGCCGCTGGTCGTGTCGCGGAACGGGATGAAGATGCCGCCGCCGTACTCGTTCAGCCAGAAGACGCTGAGCCGGGACGGGCTTCCGTCGATTGCGAAGCGCACCCACCCGATGCGCTGGAACGGCATCTGCAGGCCCTCGCCAGAGCGTGGAACGTCGAGCGGCTTCGCGTCGGGGTCCGGCTCGAGCCGGGCACGAACGGCGAGGACCGGATCGTGGCGGAAGTACGCCAGGCCGTGAAAGTCCCGCCGCTGCTCCTCCGGGATCGGCGACGAGGGGTGCACGCCGAAGAGCCGGTCCTTTGCGGAGCGGAACGCCACGGCACGCATCGGTCCGGGCCGGTCGTCGGCGCGGAGCGCCGCGTAGATTGCGGTGACCTGGCGCCGCCAATCGGCGAGTGCAAGGTGGACGTTGGTCGGGGCGGTCATCGGCGCGACCATCATGCCCCA